>NZ_JBFUJD010000082.1:0-24699 GCF_056401555.1 Caulobacter sp. P4_E5 | reverse complement strand
GAACAGGGCGGCCAGGTGGGTGACGTCGGCCAGGGCGTAGGTCAGCTGGGCTTCGGACAGCGGCCGGCGGGCCCAGTCGGTGAACCGGCTGGACTTGTCCAGGTCGATGCGCAGCATCTGTCGGACCAGGGCGTCATAGGCGATCTGCTCGCCGAACCCCGCCGCCATGCCGGCGACCTGGGTGTCGAACAGCGGCCGCGGCATGGCCTTGAGATTGTTGAAGATCTCGACGTCCTGACGGGCGGCGTGGAACACCTTGAGGATGCTCTCGTCGCGCATCACGACCAGCAGGGGCTCGAGGTCGATGCCTTCGGCCAGCGGGTCGATGACGGCTTCGTGCGTGGGCGAGGCGACTTGGATCAGGCACAGTTTCGGCCAGTACGTCGTCTCGCGCATGAACTCTGTGTCCACCGCGACGAAAGGCTCGCCCCGCAGCTCATTACAAAACGCCGCCAGCTCGGCGGTGGTGGTGATCGGCTTCATCCGCTGCTAATAGCCTCGCGCACCCCCGAGTCTGCAAGCGTCAAGACGCGTGAAGCGGCGCCGGGGAGCAAATTTTCCGCGAGTTCGGTGGATCCCGTCATCCTCCGATAGACCCAGAGCGAGCGCCAGAGCCACCATGAGCGATCTGCCCAACGGCCTTACCTACGCCCAGGCGGGTGTCGACATCGACGCGGGCAATGCGCTCGTGGACGCCATCAAGCCCCTGGCCAAGGCCACCCGCCGCCCTGGCGCGGAAGCCAGCCTGGGCGGTTTCGGCGCCCTGTTCGACCTGAAGGCGGCCGGCTACGAGGACGCCCTGCTGGTCACCACGACCGACGGCGTCGGCACCAAGCTGCGGATCGCCATCGACTCAGGGATGCACGCCACGGTCGGCATCGACCTGGTGGCCATGTGCGTCAACGACCTGCTGGCCCAGGGCGCCGAGCCGCTGATGTTCCTGGACTATTTCGCCACTGGCAAGCTGGACATCGAGGTCGCCAAGAGCGTCGTCGCCGGCATCGCCGACGGCTGCAAACTGGCCGGCGCGGCCCTGGTCGGCGGCGAAACCGCCGAAATGCCSGGCATGTACAGCGACGGCGAATACGACCTGGCCGGCTTCTCGGTCGGGGCAGTCGAGCGCGACGGCGTCCTGCCCAAGCTGGACAAGCAGCGGGCCGGCGACGTGATCATCGGCCTGGGCTCGTCGGGCCCGCACTCCAACGGCTATTCGCTGGTGCGCCGCGTGGTCGAGCGCTCGGGCCTGGCCTGGGACGCCCCCTGCCCGTTTGAAGACGGCAAGACCCTGGCCGAAGCCCTGATGGCCCCGACCCGCATCTATGTGAAGTCGCTGCTGCCCTTGCTGCAGTCCGGTCGGATCAAGGGCGGGGCCCACATCACCGGCGGCGGCCTGATCGAGAACCCGCCCCGCGCCATCGCCGAGGGCCTGGAAGCCCAGTTCGACTGGAACGCCTGGCCGCTGCCGCCCGTGTTCGAGTGGCTGGCCCAGGTCGGCGGCATTTCGGAACACGAGATGCGCCGCACCTTCAACTGCGGGGTGGGCTTCATCGTCATCGTCGCCCAGGCCGACGCTGAACCGGTGCTGGCCGCCCTGCTGAACGCCGGCGAGGACGCCTTCATCTGCGGCCAGCTGGTCAAGGCTTAGAAGTCCCCTTCTCCCCTTGCGGGAGAAGGTGGCTCGCGAAGCGGGTCGGATGAGGGGTCGCGCGGCGACGTCGGTTCGCGGCTGACCCATTCTTCGACCCTTCATCCGTCGCCGATGGCGACACCTTCTCCCGCAAGGGGAGAAGGATCGGGGGATGGAATTGTGA
Source organism: Caulobacter sp. P4_E5 (assembly GCF_056401555.1). Classification (NCBI taxonomy): domain Bacteria; kingdom Pseudomonadati; phylum Pseudomonadota; class Alphaproteobacteria; order Caulobacterales; family Caulobacteraceae; genus Caulobacter; species Caulobacter sp. P4_E5. The sequence continues at coordinate 22,888 of NZ_JBFUJD010000082.1, read as the reverse complement.
CCCAACGCACGAAAGTCGCTGTCCTGATCTCGGGCCGGGGCTCCAACATGGAGGCCCTGGTCCGCGCGGCGCAGGCGGAAGGCTGCCCGTTCGAGATCGCCCTCGTCCTGGCCAACAAGCCGGACGCCGGCGGCTTGGCCGTCGCCGCCGAGGCGGGCGTCGAGGCGCTGTGCGTCGACAGCAAGCCGTTCGGCAAGGACCGCGAGGCCCACGAACGCGCGATTGACGCGGCCCTGCGCGAGCGTGGGATCGAGGTCATCGCCCTGGCCGGCTACATGCGGATCCTCACCCCGTTCCTGGTCGACGCCTGGGAGGGCCGGATGCTGAACATCCACCCGTCCCTGCTGCCGGCCTATCCGGGCCTGGACACCCACGGCCGCGCCCTGGCGGCCGGCGAGCTGGAAGCCGGCTGCACGGTCCACCTGGTCACCGCCGGCGTCGACGAAGGCCCGATCCTGGGCCAGGCCCGCGTGCCGATCCTGCCCGGCGACGACGACCACACGCTGGCGGCGCGGGTGCTGGAGCAGGAGCACAGGCTTTATGCCGAAACGCTGGCGGCCTTCGTACGCAGCCGTCTAGTCTGAGCTCGACGCCCCAGGGCTCAACGCTCTGATTTCCTAGACCTCTTGGCTTCTTGAGCGTCGCCGCGCCGCCTCAGCGGGCGCGGACGCCCTTTCATGTGCGCAGCCGGCGCCCATCGCGAAACCTTAGGAAGAATCTAGTGGACTCCTATCTCAAGGTTGTGCAACCTCACGTGGTCTCAACCTTTGGAGGGCTTCATGCAAGAACTGACTTGGGAAGAAGTGGATGTCGTGGGCGGCGGCGGCGATCGCCGTGACGCCTTCCTCATCGGCGCCGGCGTCGGCGGACTGATCGGCGCTGTGGGCGGCGTCCCCGGCGCCGCTGCCGGCGCGCTCATCGGCGGGCTCTTGGCGCTCGCCGTCTATGAAATTCCTTGAAATCGGAGGATCCTATGCAAGACCTTTCTCAAGCTGAAATCGACCTGATCGGCGGCGGCAACTACGACGACGTGCGAACGGTCGCCGTCGCCACCATCGTCGGCGCGGGCATGGGCGCGGTGCTCGGTCCCGTCGGCGTGCTCGCCGGCGCCGCGAGCGGGTTCATGCACGGGCTTCTGATCAGCCAGCTCGACTGAACTTGAAGACAAGGGCGGCTCCTCTCCGGAGCCGTCCGCTTCACGCGATCATCCGGAGAACACCATGGGCAAAAGCGTGCAAGAGAACATCCGGGCCGTGGCCAGCAGGTTCCACATCATGGCCCCCTGTCTGCTTCTGGTCGCGGCCATCTTCGCGAAGAACCATGATCCTGTCGGGCTCGGCGCCTGCGCGATCGTCGGAGCCGTGTTCCTCGGCATGAAGGTGCTGGAGGTCATCTGGCGCAAACGCTCCGTCGCCGGCGCCTGATCCGCCGCTCTCGTCGCGCCGCGCCAGTCATCCGGACGTTTGGGACGCCATGCTTTTCAGACAGGAAGCCGTTCAGGCCAAGGCCGAGAGGTTATCGGGCGATGTCTCCATCGCCGTTCCAGTCTCGTGGCAGGTCATCGGCTATGGTCTAGGCGCCGCCGTCGCGGTCGCCGTCATCTTCGCGTCCTTCGCGCGATACGCGCGCATCGAGACCGTCACCGGCGCGCTCGTGCCTGACGCCGGCGTCTCGATGGTGGTGCCGACCCGAGCCGGCGTCATCTCGGCCATATCGGTTCGCGAAGGACAGTTCGTGCCAGCCGGAGCCGAGCTCGCGGCGATCCGGGCGGAGGAGGATGGCGCGGGGGGCGTATCCGCGGCCGCCCGGCTTGAAGCGGCGATTTCGCGCCAGGACGCCAGTCTTGGCGTCCAGGCCGACGCCGTCCAAGCCGCCGCCGCCGCGCAACTTGGTCAGCTGTCCGCGCAGCGCGCTGGCCTGAACGCCGAAATCGGCCAGGTTCAGTCGCAGATCCTCCTTCAGCAGGGCCTGGTCACGTCCGCGTCCAGAGACCTGGATCGCGCGCGCGCCTTGTCCGCGCAGGGCTTCCTCAGCCCGCGCGAGATGCAGAACCGCGAAGAAGTTCTGCTCACCCGTCAGCAGTCCCTGGCCCAGCTGCGGCAAGCGCTGGAAACCCGCAAGAGCGCCCTGGCCGAGGCCGAACGCGCCTCGTCCCAGGTCGCCGCCCAGGCTCGCGTCCAGGCCGCTAGTCTCTCGGCTTCCCGAGCGGAGGTCGCGCAACTCGCCGCCAGCGCCGACGGCTCCAGGGCCTATGTCCTGAAGGCTCCCGTCGCCGGCCGCGTCACCGCCCTCACCGCCCGGGTTGGCGCGCCCGCCAATCCACAGACCCAGCTGATGACGATCGTCCCCACGGGTTCGGTGCTGCGCGCCGAACTGGCCGTGCCGAGCTCCGCGATCGGCTTCGCCAAGCCCGGGCAGGACGTTCGGCTCGCGGTCGACGCCTTCCCCTACCAGCGGTTCGGCGCGATCAGAGGCCGGATCCTCACGGTCGCTTCCAGCCCCGTGACGCACCAAACTGCGGCGGGCGGTCCTATTCCGGTTTATCCGGTGCAGGTGGCGCTGTTGCAGGAGCACGTCGCCGCATTCGGGCGCGAGGAAGCGTTGATGCCCGGCATGACCTTGACGGCCCGGATCGTCACCGAACGACAGTCCCTGCTCGAATGGCTGTTCGAGCCGCTCTTCGCCGTCAGGCGACGGTAGAAGGCCTCCATGCTCGATCTGGGATTTGTCAGCCGTTCGCGCGTCAAGCTGGTTCGCCAGACCGAAATCGCCGAATGCGGCCTCGCGTGCTTGGCCATGGTCGCCAACTACCACGGCCTGCACATCGACCTCGGCGCGCTGCGGCGGCGGTTCGCCCCTTCGCTGCGGGGGGCCAGCCTGCGGTCGCTGATCGGCCTTTCCGACAAGATGGGCCTGACGCCGCGAGCCGTTAAGCTGCCGCTGGAGCAATTGGCCAATCTGCATATGCCCGCCGTTCTGCACTGGGACATGAACCATTATGTCGTGCTGGAGAGCGTGCGGAACGGCCGGGCCCTGATCCACAACCCCGACGGACGGTCGACCTGGACGCCGCTGGACGAGGTCTCCCGACGCTTCACCGGCGTGGCGCTAGAGCTTCGACCTAGCGAGACCTTCGAACGGGGCGACCAGCGCGAACGGCTGCGGATTTCGCAGCTGTGGCGGCGCATGACCGGCATGCGGCGCACCCTTGCCCAGGTGCTGGTGCTGAGCCTGGTGCTGCAGGCCTTCGTGCTCGCCTCGCCGTACTACATGCAGATCGCGCTGGACAACGCGCTGCCGGCGCTGGATTCGAACCTGCTGACGGTGCTGGCGGTCGGGTTCGGGCTTTTCACGCTGATCAACGCCGGCGCGACGCTGTTGCGATCGTTCGTGCTGCTGGTCGCGGGTACGACCCTGGGCTTCTCCCTCGCGTCCAATATCGCTCGGAAGCTGTTTCGCTTGCCGATCGAGTGGTTCGAGAAGCGTCACACAGGCGACATCCTGTCGCGCTTTCAGTCGATCGCGCCTATTCAGAACCTGCTGACCCAAGGGGCCGTCGCGGCGGTGGTGGACGGCGCCATGGCGTTGTTCACCCTCGCATTGATGCTGTTCTACAGCCCGCTCCTGACCTTGGTCGCCGTCCTGGCTTTCGCGCTCTACGGCCTGGTGCGCGCGGTGTCGTTCTCGCTGGAGCGAGAGGCCAAGGAGGCGGCGATCATCGCGGCCGGCAAGGAGCAGTCGACGCTGATCGAGAGCCTGCGCGGCATGACCACGTTGCGGCTGTTCGGTCGCGAGACCCTGYGGCACGTATTGTGGCAGGGCCGCATGGCGGACGCCGTGAACGCCAATGTCCGGGTGYCTCGTATCGCCGTCTGGCAGTCGGCGGCCAATACGTTGATTTTCGGCCTCGAAAACGTCGTCAGCATCTGTCTCGCGATCGGCTTCGTCATCGACGGCGCCGGCTTCAGCGTCGGCATGGTTTTCGCCTACATGGCCTACAAGACCCAGTTCATTCAGAAGGCGGCGGGTCTGATTGACCAGTTCGTCGCGTTCCGAATGATCAGCCTGCATTTGGAGCGGCTCTCGGACATCGCGCTGACGCCCGAGGACAAGAGCTTCGGTCAGAGCGCCGAGCGCGAGACCCAGCTCAAGGGGCGTGTAGAGCTGCGGAACGTCTTCTATCGCTACGCCCCCAGCGACCCGATGATCCTGGATGGCGTGAGCATGGTCGTGGAGCCGGGCGAGCACGTCGCGATCACCGGCCCATCCGGCGGCGGCAAATCGACCCTGGTAAAGCTTTTGCTCGGCTTGGCCGAGCCTGACGGCGGCGAGGTGCTGGTCGATGGCATGCCCCTCGACCGGTTCGGCCATAAGAGCTTCCATGAGCAGGTCTCCGCAGTCCTGCAGGACGACAGCCTCTTCGCGGGATCTCTGTCTGAAAACATCGCGTTGTTCGACGAGGTGATCGACATGCAGCGCGTCGCCGCCGCCGCGGCGGCCGCCTCGATCCATGACGATATCCTGCGAATGCCGATGCAGTACGAGACCCTGGTCGGCGACATGGGCTCGACCCTCTCCGGCGGACAGAAGCAGCGCGTTCTGCTGGCGCGGGCGCTCTATCGTCTGCCCAAGGTGCTGGTGATGGACGAGGGAACCGCCCACCTCGATGTCGCCCACGAAACGGCGGTCAACGCCGCGATCGGCGCCATGGGGATCACGCGCATCATCATCGCCCACCGCCGCGAAACGATCGAGGCGGCTCAACGGGTCTACGTCATGGTGGGCGGCAAGCTTCATGCGATCGATCGGAACGCTGCGGCGGCCTAGTCCGCTGGAGAGCCACGGTGGCTCACGTCGAAAAGCCCCCGCCCTAGGCGCTCCTCCAGCGACGCTCGGCCCAGATCGCGCCGCCAGTGACGACGGCCACCGCGACCCACAGCGCCGACGCGCCAACCGTCACATAGGTCAGCGCCCCCAGGGCGCCGCCGGCCGCCAGGCCCAGCCAAAGTAGGACATAGCGCGGCCAGTCCGACGGTTCGCCGCCGACCAGGGCGCCGGCGATGCGCTGGCCGGCCTTGACCAGGGCGCCGGTCATGTAGGTCAGGCCTACCGCGACATCGCCATTGCGCTGAAACACCGCGTTCTCGGCCCCCATGGCCATGGCGACGGCCGTGACGCCGGCCGTATCGTAGCCCAGCGCCAGCAGGGCCGCGCCGCTGGCCAGCAGGACCGCCTCCAGCACCAGGACCGGCGAGCGCCGGCTTTCGCCGAACGCCCGGGCGGTCAGGGCGCCCAGCACGACCCCGGCCACGAACGAGGCCACCAGAGTCAGCACGGTCAGCACCGCGCCCGCGTTCCCCGTCGCCAGCCCGACGCCCAGCCGCGTGGAGTTGCCGCTCATGAACGAGACGAAGAACCCGCCCAGCTTCAGAAAGCCGATCGCGTCGACATAGCCGGCCACGCCCGACAGCGTCACCGCCAGCACCACCTCGCCCCGTTCGTAGTGCTTCACGTCCAGTCCCCGCTCCAAAAGAAAACGGCCGGATCGTCACCGATCCGGCCGCCTCGCGTCACGAGAAAAGTCGCGCCAAGCCTTAGCCGACGATCTGGTCTTCCGTGAAGAACTGKGCGATTTCGATCGCGGCGTTCTCCAGGCTGTCCGAGCCGTGGACCGAGTTTTCGCCGATCGACAGGGCGAATTGCTTGCGGATGGTGCCTTCGTCGGCGTTGGCCGGGTTGGTGGCGCCCATGACTTCGCGGTACTTGGCGACGGCGTTGTCGCCTTCCAGCACCTGCACGACGACCGGCTCGGCGGTCATTTGGCCGACGAGTTCGCCGTAGAACGGACGCTCGGCGTGCACTTCGTAGAACTTCTTGGCTTGGGCGTCGGTCAGCTTCACGCGACGCTGAGCGACGATGCGCAGGCCAGCGGCCTCGATCACAGCGTTGATGGCGCCGGTCAGGTTGCGACGGGTGGCGTCCGGCTTGAGGATCGAGAAGGTGCGTTCGGTCACGAGATATCTCACACGAAGAGTTGTGGATTGGGAGGTTGCGGGCTTATAGCCGGGCGCCTCCTCCCCGCCAACCCCGCGTGCGTGCCTTAAGAACCTATGCTCCAGATCAATGACCTGACCTTCAATGCCTGGGGACGGAAGTTCTTCAACCATGCCAGCGTGAGCCTGCCGCCCGGCGCCAAGGTCGGCCTGATCGGCCGCAACGGCGTGGGCAAGTCCACCCTGTTCAAGCTGATCCTGGGCCAGCTGCACGCCGGCGACGACGAGATCAGCCTGCCCAAGGCCGCGCGGATCGGGTCGGTGGACCAGGAGCACCCGGCCACGCCCTTCACCCTGCTGGAGACGGTGCTGGAGGCCGACGAGGAGCGTCACAGCCTGATGACCCGGCTGGACACGGCCGATCCCGAGGAGATGGGCGAGATCTGGGCCCGGCTGATCGAGATCGACGCCGACTCCGCGCCGGCGCGCGCCTCGGAAATCCTGGTCGGCCTGGGCTTTTCCCAGGAAGACCTGGCGCGGCCGATGAGCGAGTTCTCCGGCGGCTGGCGGATGCGCGTGGCCCTGGCCGCGGCGCTGTTCGCCGAGCCGGACATGCTGCTGCTGGACGAACCGACCAACTATCTCGACCTGGAAGGCGCGCTGTGGCTGGAGGCCCGCCTTCAGAAGTACCCGCACACCGCCCTGATCGTCAGCCACGACCGCGAGCTGCTCAACAACAGCTGTACGCACATGCTGCACCTGGCCGGCGGCAAGCTGGAGCTCTACACCGGCGGCTACGACGACTTCGAGAAGCGCCGCGCCGAGAAGGCCCGCCTGCAGCTGTCGGCCAAGGCCAAGCAGGACGCCGAGCGCGCCCACCTGCAGGCCTTCGTCGACCGCTTCAAGGCCAAGGCCTCCAAGGCCGCCCAGGCTCAGTCACGGATGAAGCGCCTGGCCAAGATGGAGCCGGTGGCCACCACGATCGAAGAGCGTGTCGCGCCCTTCACCCTGCCCTCGCCGCCGCGCCCGCTGGCGCCGCCGCTGATCCGCCTGGAACGGGCGAACGTCGGCTATGAGGAAGGCCGCTCGATCCTCAAGAACCTCAACCTGCGCATGGACCTGGACGACCGCATCGGCCTGCTGGGCGTCAACGGCGCGGGCAAGTCGACCTTCGCCAAGATGATCGCCGGGGCCCTGGGCGTGCAGTCGGGCGAGTTCCACCGCGACCGCAAGATGCGCGTGGGTTGGTTCCACCAGCACCAGATCGAGGCGATGGACCCCGAGGACACCCCGCTGGAGATCATCCGCCGGGCCATGCCGGACGCTTCGGAATCCTCGCGTCGCTCGAAACTGGCGCAGTTCGGCCTGGGCTTCGACAAGCAGGAGACCACGGTCGCCAACCTGTCGGGCGGCGAGCGCGCGCGTCTGCTGCTCAACATGGTGGCCATGGACGCGCCGCACATGCTGATCCTCGATGAGCCGACCAACCACCTGGACATCGACAGCCGCCGCGCCCTGCTGGACGCGCTGAACGACTACGAGGGCGCGGTGATCCTGATCACCCACGACCGTTCGCTGATGGAACTGGTCGCCGACCGCCTGTGGCTGGCCGCCGACGGCACGGTGAAACCGTTCGACGGCGACATGGACGACTACGCCAAGTTCGTGCTGGAGCGCGCCAAGCAGGCCGTGAAGCCGACCCAGGTGGCGCGAGACCTGGAGCCAGCGGCGACACCCGCGAAGAAGAAGACCGCCGTCGAGCCCCTGCGCCGCAAGGTCGAGGCCGCCGAACAGGTGATGACCCGCTGCACCCGCAACCTCGCCGAGCTGGAAGCCCAGCTCGAGGATCCGGCCCTCTATGTGAAGAACCCGGGCAAGGTGGCCGAGCTGACCAAGCGCCGCGACAACGCCAAGACCAAGCTGGAAGAGGCCGAGGCGGCCTGGATGGGCTTGGCCGAGGAACTGGCCGAGGCCGAGGCGTAAGCTTAACCACAGGCTCGGCAAGGTTTAGGGTGAACGCGCGCTAAACCATGTCGTTTAGCCATTCCGCGACATCTGGGGCGCAGTCTGCGTCCCATGAGCACCGCCCATCCCCGCAACCATGTCGTGGCCAATCCGGAAGGATTGTCCGCCCACGCCGTCCTCGAGGCGTTCGCCGATTGGGTGAACGCGCGGATCGGCGAGGCCATGCGGATCGAGATGGACCTGGCGTTCCGCGACCGTCCATTCGACGTCGAGGTCGGCCGCACCCCGGCCCTGGTCGGCTGGGAACACAAGTTCATCCAGCCCGGCGCCGCCGCCCCGCGCGGCAAGATGTGGACGGTCTACCGCCTGCAYGACCAGACCGGCCGCCCCGCCCACCTGCCGCAGTCCGGCGACCTGGTCGAGGACCTGACGCCGCTGCTAGGCGAACTGGGCTATCTGGGAATCTTCGACGGCGAGGTCGCGCTGTTCCCTGGCGTGGGCAAGCGCAAGTAAACCCCTGAAGCCTCCTTCACGGAAAGGCTCGATCAGGACGCCGTCAGCATGGCGGCCTCAGCCACATTTCACTTCCTGGACGATCCCCGTATCGGCGTTGAACAGGATGTTCAGCCGGTCGGCGCGATAGTCCATGGTCACTGGACAGGTCGTGCAGGCCACCCGCCAGCGCGACGGATCGACGGGGGCCGGCAGGCTGGTGCGCGGCTTGCCGACGAAGGCTTGCGCGTCCTTCAGGCCGCACTGGTCCTTGTCGGCCTCGGCGGTGGGCGGCTTGGCCGGCATGGCGACGGCCGGCGGCGCGGTGGGCGTGCTGGGCGGCGGCGGCGGGGCCGGCTCGGGCGCGCTGGAGCACGAGGCCAGGACGAGACCCAAGGCCAGAACTTGCACCAAGCGCTTCATGCCTGCTTCTCCCAACCGCGTTCGGCGCCCTGGCGCCAGTAGGACACCGGATGCCCGGCCTTCTTGAACACCGACCAGCGGCCTCGCGCCAGCGCCAACGCCTGGTCATCCCGGCCGTCGAACAGCAGGATGCAGCGCGAAACCCCTGAAAGATCTCCAGGTTCGGCCCCGTCGATCAGGAACAGCGCGTCGCCCCCGTTGGGGTTCCCGTCCTCGCCGGTCAGCAGCACCGGCTGGCGCTCGGCCATCGGTTCGCCGATCACGCCATGCGGCAGGAAGCTGTCCTCGCGATAGGTCCAGAGGTGCTGGTCCAGCGCCTCCAGCCGCCGAGGATCCCCGCCGCGCACCAGCGCCTTCCAGCCCCGCCCCAGCGTCTTCTCCAGCAGCTCGGGCAGCACCGCCTCGAGCGGTGAGCGCTCCAGGTGGTAGAACCAGACGTCGCAAGGGCTAGCGGTCATCAAAATTCCCTGACAGCTTTCCTGGATCAGCCTTCGTAGGCGTCGGCGACGAGGCGGTTCAGCAGGCGGACGCCGAAGCCGGCCGCGCCGTCCGGCACGGTCGGGTCGGTCGAGGGCTTGCGCCAGGCCACCGAGGCGATGTCCAGGTGCGCCCACGGCGTGCCGTTGACGAACTTCTGCAGGAACAGGCCGGCGGTGATCGACCCGGCCGGGCGGCCGCCGATGTTCTTCATGTCGGCGATCGGGCTTTCGATCTGCTTCTCGTAGGCGGCCGGCAGCGGCAGGCGCCACAGGGTCTCGCGCTCGCCCTTGCCGGCGGCGAGAAGCTTCTCGGACAAGCCATCGTTATTGCTGAACAAACCGGCGTAGTCATGACCCAGGGCGATGATGATCGCGCCGGTCAGGGTGGCCAGGTCGATCATGAACTGGGGCTTGAAGCGGTCCTGGCAGTACCAGAGCGCGTCGGCCAGCACGAGGCGGCCCTCGGCGTCGGTGTTGATCACCTCGATCGTCTGGCCCGACATCGAGGTGACCACGTCGCCGGGACGCTGCGCATTGCCGTCGGGCATGTTCTCGACGAGGCCCAGGATGCCGATGGCGTTGACCTTGGCCTTGCGGCCGGCCAGGGTGTGCATGACGCCGGTCACGGCGGCCGCCCCGCCCATGTCCCACTTCATGTCCTCCATGCCGTCGGCCGGCTTGATCGAGATGCCGCCGGTGTCGAAGCAGACCCCCTTGCCGACGAAGGCGATCGGTTGCGCCGACTTATCGACCGCGCCCATCCACTTCATGATGACCAGCTGGCTCTCGCGGACGCTGCCCTGGCCGACGCCCAGCAGGCTGCCCATGCCCAGCGCCGCCATGGCCGCCTCGCCGAGAACCTCGACCTCGAGGCCCAGGCTCTCCAGGCTCTTGGCGCGAGCGGCGAACTCTTCGGGATGCAGGATGTTGGCCGGCTCGGAAACGAGGTCACGGCTGAAGACGATGGCGTCGGCCAGGGCGGACAGCGGCTCATAGGCCTTCTGGGCCTTGACCGGATCGGCGGCGGCGACCTTGACCACCTGGACCGACGGTTTCTTCTCGGCCTTCTCGGTGGTGCGGTACTTGTCGAAGCGGTAGGCGGCCAGGCGGGCGCCAAAAGCGGCGCGAGCCGCGCTCTCGGCGTCGGCGCCCAGCTTCAAAACGAGTTCGGTGACGCCGGTGGTCTTCACGGCCTGGTAGGCCGAGGCGGCGGCGGTCTCGACGGCTTCCGGCTCGACGGCGCCCGAGCCGTCGACGCCGACCAGCACCAGGCGGGCGGCTTCCAGGCCGTGGGGAGCGACGACGTCCAGGGTCTGGCCCTTGGCGCCGGTGAAGCGGCCGCCGGCGATGGCGCGCGCCAGGGCGCCGCCGGTGGCCTCGTTGGCCGCCTTGGCCTCCGGCGACAAGGCCGCGCCCTCGTGAGCCAGGACCGCGAGGGCGGCCGTGGCGCCGGCCTGGGTGTCGACGGGGACGAACTCGATACGCATGCCGCGCTCCTGCATCTGGGCGACTTCCAAAACGGCGCGCCGCAAGGGCCCGCCGTTCTTTGACCTAAGGCGGCATAGTCCAATGCCGCGCCTTAGAAAAGGCTCCGTTCGCCCCCACTCGGGACAGTCAAGTTAGCTCCCCGGTTGTGCCGACGCGAAGCCCCCGTGTAGAACGGCGCATCTTCGGGGTTCGTCCCACGAATCCATCCGCCCCGAACGTCTCTTCATGCGCCTCATTGAACGTTATCTTTTCCGCCAGTTGCTGGGTCCGACGCTTCTGGCGACCGGGGCCTTGGTGGCGCTCGCCTTGTTGGCGCGCAGCCTGTCGGAATTCGACGTCCTGGTCGAACAGCGCCAGAGCGCCCTGGTCTTCCTGAAGATCATCGTGCTGGCCCTGCCCCAGCTACTCAGCATCATGATGCCGCTGGCCCTGTTCGTGGCCGCGCTGGTAGCCGTGAACCGGCTGCACACCGAGCAGGAGATCGTCGTCTGCTTCGCCGGCGGCATGAGTCGCTGGAGCGTCATCTCGCCGGCCATGCGGCTGGGAGTGCTGGCGGCCTTGGTTTCGCTGGTCAGCGGGCTGTGGCTGCAGCCCTGGAGCGCCCGCCAGATCCGCGAGAYGGCCTTCGAGATCAAGACCGACGTGGCCTCGACTCTGGTCCAGCCGGGTCAGTTCACCGAGCCGGGCCCGGGCCTCACGGTCTATGCCCAGTCGATCGACCGCGACAACAAGATCCAGAACCTGTTCATCCACCAGGAACTGCCCAACGGCGCGGCCTCGACCTATTCGTCGCGCGAGGCCGAGATCGCCACCCGCCGGGGCGAGCCGGTGCTGATCATGCGCCACGGCTCCAACCAGCAGTTCTCGCGCCAGGGCGTGCTGCAATACACCTCGTTCGACGAGTACACGTTCGACCTGTCGCCCCTGGCGCACGGCGACGAGCTGCTGCATTACAAGATCGCCGACCGTTATCCGCACGAGCTGTTCTTTCCCGACATGACCCAGGACTGGGAGCAGCGGAACGCCGGCAAGATGCTGGCCGAGGGCCATTCGCGCTTCGCCGGCCCGCTCTACAACATCGCGCTGATGACCATGGCCCTGGCGGCCGTGCTGGGCGGCTCGTTCAGCCGCATGGGATACGGCAAGCGGATCGCCGCCGTCGGCGCGGCGGCGGGTGTCGTGCGCATTCTCGGATTCGGCGTGCAGGCGGCCTGCGAGGACAGCGCCTGGCTGAACGTCCTGCAGTACATGGTTCCGCTGGCGGCCATGTGGTGGGGTCTGTCGCAGATCTTCCGCCAGAAGGTCTCCACGCGTCGCAGGGCCAAGTTGGCGAAGACGGCCTCGGCCTGGGCGGGAGCGGCCCGATGACCATGGGCATGCTGGAACGCTACGTCCTCAAACGCACCATGAGCGCCCTGGTGGGCGCCCTGGCCGTGCTGGGCGCGATGGTGATGCTGATCGCCTTCGTCGACATCGCGCGCAACGTCGGCACACGAGCCGACGCCAGCTTCCTCCAGCTCCTCTACCTGACGATCCTGCAAGCTCCCGCCACCATCCTGGTGCTGGCCCCGTTCGTCTTCCTGTTCGGCACCATGTGGGCGTTCGTCGAGCTGAACCGGCGCAGCGAGCTGATCGCCATGCGCGCGGCCGGCGTCTCGGCCTGGCGCTTCATCATGCCGGCGGCCTTGGCCTCGTTCGTGATCGGCCTCCTGACCATCACCCTGCTCAATCCCCTGACGACGGCGATGACCGCCAAGTTCGAGACCGAGCGCGACAGGGTGATGAACGGCTATCTGAAGGAAACGCCCAAGGGCACCTGGCTACGCCAGGGCGACGACAAGACCCAGATCGTCATTCGCGCCCGGGCCCGCGACGTCATCGACGGCTCGGTGCGACTGAAGGGCGTGTCGCTGTTCGTCTACAGCCTCAACAACAAGGGCGTGATGGACTTCACGCGCCGCATCGAGGCCAACGAGGCCAAGCTGGAGCCGGGCTTCTGGCGCCTGACCGGCGTGCGCGAGGCCACACCCGGCGCCGGGGCGATCCGCTCCGACAGCCTGTCGATCCCGTCGAACCTGGACGACCGCACGGCGTCCGAGCGGTTCAACACGCCCCAGGCGGTGGCCTTGTGGCGCCTGCCGGCCACGATCCAGCGCACCGAGGACGCCGGCTTCTCGGCCGCGCCGTTCAAGCTGCGCCTGCAACAGGATCTGGCCACGCCCCTGCTCTTCTCGGCCATGTCGGTGCTGGCGGCGGCGTTCTCGCTGCGCCTGATGCGCCTGGGCGGCCTGGCGGCCCTGGCCGGCTCGGGTGTCGCTCTGGGCTTTGGATTCTTTTTCTTCAACGAGCTTTGCAGCACGTTGGGCAAGGCGGATGTTCTGGCCCCGTCCATCGCCGCCTGGACACCGCCGATTATCGCGATTTTGGCGGGCTTCACTTTGCTTTGCTATACGGAAGATGGGTGAGTCATTGCTTCCAAGGTTGTCCATGACTGAATCGCGTCCCAGCGCCGCTTGTCGCGTGCTGCTCCTGAGCAGCGCGGCGTCGTGGGCGCTCGCCTGCGCGGGCGCGGCCCACGCTCAGCAGAGCCTCGTTTCCATCCCGCCGATCCCCGTGGTCTCGACCGCCCCGTCCGACGGATTGGGCGACGAGGGCTACTATCTGGAATCGGACCTGCTGATCCGAGACGACAGAAACCAGATCATGACCGCCACCGGCTCGGTCGAGGCCCGCTACCAGGGCCGCACCCTGCGCGCCGACAAGGTGGTCTACGACAACAAGACCGGCGCGGTGACCGCCGATGGTCACGTCCAGCTGATCAATCCCGATGGCACGGCCGAATTCGCCGACCACCTGGAGGCCGACAAGGACTTCAAGGCGGGCTTCGCGCGCAACTTCGCCGCCCGCCTGGACCAGAACATTAAGGTGGCTTCGGCCACCGCCGTGCGCCGCAACGCCAATATCCAGGAACTGAACAAGGCCATCTACACGCCCTGCGAAGTCTGCGCCGAGAAGCCGAAGCCGACCTGGTCGGTCTCGGCCGACAAGATCGTCCAGGATAAGCAGCGCCAGATGATCTACTACAAGAACGCGGTCATCCACCTGTGGGGGGCGCCGGTTCTCTACATGCCGCTGTTCTGGCACCCCGATCCGCAGGCCAAGCGCAGCTCAGGCTTCCTGGCGCCGAAGATCGACTTCTCCAAGGGCCGCGGGATCTCGTACCAGCAGCCCTATCTGTACGTGATCTCGCCGTCGTCGGACGTGGTGCTCACCCCGCAGATCAACAGCCAGGTGAACCCGTTCCTGAACGTGAACTACCGCAAGCGCTTCTATTCGGGGATGCTGGAGGCGCGCGGCGGCTTCACCTACGACAAGGAATTCGACATCAAGGGCGACCGCTTCGGCGAAGCGACCCTGCGCAGCTACATCCTGGCGCACGGCAAGTTCGACATCGATCAGCACTGGAAGTGGGGCTTCTCGGCCGAGCGCGTCTCGGACGCCCTGCTGTTCGACAAGTACAAGATCAACGACGTCTACCAGCAGCGCGGCCTGTTCACGAGCGACGACCACCGGCTGGTGTCGCAGCTCTACACCACGCGCCAGGACGCCCGGTCGTGGCTGTCGGTCTCGGCCGTCTCGGTCCAGGGCCTGCGCGTCGTCGGGATCAATTCGACGACCAACTCGGCCAACGCCTTCGAGAACAGCGGCGCCTTCCCGTTGATCGGTCCGCTGGTCGAGGCGCGTTGGGAGCCGAACAGCCCGGTGCTGGGTGGCCGCCTGCGCCTGCAGGGCTCTGGCGTGGTGCTGAACCGCTCGGAGTCGCAGTATGGCGAAGCGCCCTACTTCCTGCCCGGCTACAAGGGCGAGAACGGCGTCGACTCCAGCCGCGCCAGCTTCAAGGCCGACTGGCGCGCCAGCCGGATCGTCGGGCCCGGCCTGAAGATCTCGCCATTCGCCCAGGCGCGCGGCGACGCCTACTCGATCAAGACCTTCGTCACCCCCGCGGCCGCGGCTCTGGGCGACGACGCCAAGGAAACCTACACCCGCACCCTGGGCGTGGGCGGCGTCGACTTCAGCCTGCCGTTCTACAAGCCGCTGACGAATGGCGGCAGCATCGTGCTGGAGCCCCTGGCCCAGGTCGCCGTGGGCTCCGACAGCTCGCGCGTGCCCGTGGTGGTCGCCCGCAATGGCGCGACCAGCTACCTCTACAACGAGGACAGCGCGACGCTGGAGTTCGACGAGACCAACCTGTTCCAGGCCAACAAGTCACCCGGCTTCGACCTCTATGAGGGCGGTCAGCGCCTGAACGTCGGCGGCCGCGCCACCTACAGCCGTCCCGACGGCCGGGGCGGCAGCATCCTGGTCGGCCGCAGCTTCCGCACCAAGTTCGATCCGCTGCTGCCGGCCCGCACCGGCCTGCAAAGCAAGTCCTCCGACTGGATCGTGGCGGCCACGGTCACCCCGATCCGAGGGGTCAACGCCTTCGTTCGCACGCGCCTTGACGCCCAGACCCAGGAGATCCACCGGATCGAAACGGGCGTCGACGCCTACACGACGCGAGCCAGCGGCTCGATCCGCTACCTGAAGGACGAACTGGACTCCAACGGCGCCCGCCAGGAAAACTTCGAAGCTAGAGGCGAACTCAAGCTGACCAAGCGCTTCTCGCTGACCACCTTCGGCCAGCGCGACATGGTGCAGGACGTCTGGCGCCGCCGGGACGTAGGCGTCGCCTACCAGGACGACTGCATCCGCATCGACGTGATCTACCAACAGGAAGACCGCTACGCCTCGACGGCCAGCGGTCTTCGGCTGCAGCCTGACCGAACCATCGTGTTCCGCCTAACGCTCGCCACATTAGGTGATACAGGGTACAGCTCGAACTAAGTAACCGCGCTTGGGGGCGTGCGGGGCGGCCCGCATGCTTCGCGCGCACGCCTCGGGGGCGACGGCCGAAAGGAAAAACCGCCGGCTTCGGCGATCGCCGCCCCCGAAACACAAGATAAACCGACCGCGCCCCCGAGGGGGCGGCCTGGGCCTAGAGGAACGACACTATCCATGCGGTCTGCGCGTAGCGTTACGACTTTCGCGGCCGGCGCCGCGTCCATCCTCGCCCTGACCGTGGCGAGCCTCGGCTTGCCGTCCCTGGCGCAGGAACAACCCGCGGCTCAAGCCGCGCCCGCCCAGGACGCGCCGCCCCAGGTCGCGGCTCCGCCGGCCGCCGCGCCGGCGCCCGCCGCGCCTCAACCCCTGTCGGAGAGCGTCTCGGCCGTCGTCAACGACGACATCATCTCGAGCTACGACCTGATGCAGCGCATGCGCCTGCTGATGGCCACCTCGGGCATGCAGCCGACCCAGGAGAACCTGCCGCAGATCGAGCAGGAAGCCCTGCGCTCGCTGATCGACGAGCGCCTGCAGATGCAGGAGCTGAAGCGCGTCGAGAAGCAGCAGAAGATCACGATCATCTCGACCGACAAGGAGGTCGAGGAGCAGATCGGCGATATCGCCCAGTCCAACAAGATGACCCCCGACCAGCTGAAGCAATCGCTGGTGGCGCAGGGCATCGGCCTGGAAACCTGGCGCGCCCAGTTGCGCGCGGACTCCAGCTGGCAATCCTGGATCCAGGGCCGCTACGGTTCGCGCCTGCGCATCGGCGAGGACCAGATCAAGGCCTATCAGCGCCGTCTGGCCGAGTCGGCCGCCAAGCCGCAGTACCAGATCAGCGAAGTCTTCCTCGACGCCAACCGTGTCGGCGGCATGGAGGTCGCGGTCAACGGCGCGGCCCAGCTGCTCACCCAGATGCAACAAGGCGCGCCGTTCGCCGCCGTCGCCCGCCAGTTCTCGGGCTCTGCCACCGCGGCCAACGGCGGCGACGTGGGCTGGGTCAACCAGGGCGAAATGCCGGCCGAGGTCGACGCGGCGCTGGAGCAGCTGCGCCCCGGCCAGTTGTCCAAGCCCATTCAGGTCAAGGACGGCGTCTACATCATCTATCTGCGCGACAAGCGCGCCGGCTCGAAGACGGCGATCGTCGATCTCAAGCAGGTCGCCGCCCCGCTGGCCGCCGACGCCACCCCGGCCCAGGTCGAGGCGGCCACCAAGCTGCTGACCGACCTGAAGCCGAAGATCACCAGCTGCGCGACCCTGGAAGCCGCCGCCGGCAAGGTGGACGGCCTGGTCGCCGGCGACCTCGGCGAGGCCGAGATCACCGACCTGGCCCCAGCCTTCCAGGACGCGGCCAACAAGCTGGAAGTGGGCCAGATCTCGGACCCGATCCGCACCGACGCCGGCATGCACCTGATCGCGGTCTGCGGAAAGCGCCAGGGCGGCGCCAACGCGCCGACGCACGAGCAGATCGAGAACCGCCTGCGCGGCCAGCAACTGGCGCTGATCGCCAAGCGCTACCTGCGTGACCTGCGCAATCAGGCCACCATCGAGACCCGGTGACGCCGCGCCCGCTCGCCCTCAGCGCCGGTGATCCGGCCGGCGTCGGGGCGGAGATCATCGCCAAGGCCTGGCGCGCCCTGCGCGAGGACGGTCCGCCCTTCGTGGTGGTCGGCGACGCCCAGCTGCTGGCCTCGGCCGGCGGCGAGGTGAAGGTGCGGCGCGTGCTCAGCCCCAAGGAGGCGCTGGACGTCTTCGCCGAGGCCCTGCCGGTCATTGACATCCCCCTGCTCTCGCCCGTCGTCTCCGGCCAGCCCTCGCCCACCTATGCGCCGCAGGTGATCCGCTGGATCGAGACCAGCGTCGGCCTGGCCCTGTCCGGCGCGGTCAGCGGCCTGGTCACCGCCCCGATCGCCAAGGCCCCGCTGTACGAGGCCGGCTTCAAGTTTCCGGGCCATACCGAGTTCCTGGCCGAGCTGACCGCCGCCGAGCGCTTCGAGGGCGCGCGGGGGCCGGTGATGATGCTCGCCGCCGGCGACCTGCGCACGGCCCTGGTGACCATCCATACGGCGCTCCTGAAAGTCCCCGGCGCCTTGTCGACCGAGGCGATCGTCAACAGCGGCCTAGTCACCGCCGAGGCCCTGCGCCGCGATTTCGGCATCAAGGCCCCGCGCCTGGCCGTCGCCGCCCTCAACCCGCACGCCGGCGAAGGCGGAGCCCTGGGCCGCGAGGAGATCGAGATCATCGCCCCGGCCGTGCGCGTGCTGCAGGACCTGGGCGTCGACGCCCACGGCCCCGCCCCGGCCGACAGCCTGTTCCATCCCGAGGCCCGGGTTCGCTACGACGGCGTCCTCTGTATGTATCACGACCAGGCCCTGATCCCGGTCAAGATGCTGGACTTCTGGGGCGGGGTGAACATCACCCTGGGCCTGCCGATCGTGCGGACCTCGCCCGACCACGGCACCGGCTTCGACATCGCTGGACGCGGCCTGGCCCGTCCCGATAGCTTGATCGCCGCCATCCGCCTGGCGGCGCAGATCGCCGCCCGCCGCGACGCCTGAAGAAGACCGGAAAGCATAGACGATGAGCCTGGCCGACCTGCCGCCCCTGCGCGAGGCCCTGGAACGCCACGACCTGCTGGCGCGCAAGAGCTTCGGCCAGCACTTCCTGCTGGATCTCAACATCACCCGCAAGATCGCGCGCCTGGCCCAGATCGGCGAAGGCGACACGGTGGTCGAGGTCGGACCCGGGCCCGGCGGCCTGACCCGCGCCCTGCTGGAAACCGGCGCCCGCGTCGTGGCCATCGAGAAGGACAGCCGCTTCCTGCCGCTGTTGTCCGAGGTCGCCGAGGTGGCTGACGGCCGCCTGGAGCTGGTCGAGGGCGACGCCCTGAAGGTCGACGCCGCCAAGGCCGCCGGAGGACCGGCGCACGTGGTCGCGAACCTGCCCTACAATGTCGGCACCCAGCTCCTGATCAACTGGCTGACGGGCCCGTTTCGGCCGCTGTCGATGACCCTGATGTTTCAGAAGGAAGTCGCCGACCGCATCGTCGCGCATACTGACGACGACGCTTACGGCCGCTTGGCCGTGATCTCCCAGACCCTGTGCGAAGCCAAGACGGTCATGGACCTGCCGGCCAAAGCGTTCACCCCGCCGCCCAAGGTCGCCTCGGCCGTGGTCCGTCTGATTCCCAGAAGCGATCCGCCGCCCGCCGACGTCGTCGCGGCCCTGGAGCGCGTCACCGCCGCCGCCTTCGGCCAGCGCCGCAAGATGCTGCGCTCCAGCCTCAAGGGCCTGGGCGGCGGGGCCCTATGCGAAAAGGCCGGCGTCAATCCGGACTCCCGGGCCGAGGTCATCGACCTGGCGGGCTTCCTGGCTCTGGCGCGGGCCAGTCTTGGCTAAGCTTCAGCTTGGGTTCATCTAGGAACGCGCTTCCTGGCCGGCATCCAGCCGCCGAGGGAGCCGCCCATGCTCATCCGCCTGACCATCGCCTGTGTCCTGATCGGCTTCTCGGCGCTGTCGATCGCCGCCGAGGGTTCACCCCGCCTTGGCGCCAGCACGGCTATCGGACATCGAACGCTTCGATGATCGGGCACGGACCGATGTCCGACGCCGCGCAGGCCCGTGCTAGCCGCGCCAAGGCCTCCCGCGCGGCCTGAAGCTCGGCGATCTTGGCGTCCAGGGCGGCGATCCGCTCGGCCGCCAAGGCCCTGGCCCGCGCCCGGTCCTGGCCAGCGTCGAGGTCCAGCAATTCACCGATCTGTTCCAGGGTGAAGCCGGCCGCCTGGGCCTGGCGGATGAAGCGCAGCCGGCGGACGTCGTCGGCGTCGTATCGCCGGATCCCGCCCGACAAGGCCGAACCACCGGTCTTCCCGGGCGTTCGAAGCAGGCCTCGGCGCTGGTAGTAGCGCACCGTCTCCACGCCGACGCCGCCCTCGCGCGCCAGCCCCGCGATAGTTTGCTCAGAAATGGGCGTCATCGCCATGCCTTGACTCCGTACCATGGTACGGACCCTACATGGGGCGGGTCCAGTCGCGAACCAAGGAGTGATGCGATGCGCCCCCACCAGAAAGCCGTGCTCTACCGCATGGTCATGCCCGACCACACCTGTCCGTACGGACTCAAGGCCCTGCACCTGCTGAAGGCCAAAGGCTACGATGTCGAGGACCACTGGCTTCACACCCGGACCGAGACCGACGCCTTCAAGGCCGAGCACGGCGTCAAGACCACGCCCCAGGCCTTCATCGACGGCCAGCGGATCGGCGGCTACGACGATCTGCGCCAGCACTTCGGCGCTCGGGTCCGCGATCCCAAGGCCCTGACCTATACGCCGGTGATCGCCGTCTTCGCCGTCGCCGCCCTGATGGCGCTGGCGGCCAGCCAGGCGGTTTTCCACACGCCGCTGACGGTCCAGGCCGCCGAATGGTTCGTCGCCTTCAGCATGAGCCTGCTGGCCATGCTGAAATTGCGTGACGTCGAGACGTTCTCGACCATGTTCCTCAACTACGACCTGCTGGCCCGGCGCTGGGTCCCTTATGGCTATGTCTATCCTTTCGCCGAGCTGACGGCGGGGGTGCTGATGGCGGCCGGCGTGCTGACCTGGCTTTCCGCGCCGCTGGGCCTGTTCATCGGCGGGATCGGGGCGGTGTCGGTGTTCAAGGCCGTCTATCTGGACAAGCGCGAGCTGAAATGCGCCTGCGTCGGCGGCGACAGCAACGTGCCGCTCGGCTTCGTCTCGCTGACCGAAAACCTGATGATGGTGGCCATGGCCGCCTGGATGCTGGTCGGCCGCCACGGCTGATACGGATCCCCGCGCCAAGGCCTATTGACGGTTGAGGCGATGCTCTTCAGCCTTAGCGTGGGCTGAGCGGGGCGAATGTGACCACCAACAATGCGGTGAAAGCGCCATCGACGGTCGCGCGGCGCCTTCTCTTCATGGCCCTGACCCTGGCCGCGCCCGCCATCCTGCTGATGGGCGCGCTGGTCGCCATGCAATACGCCGAGGGCGAGCGGCGCTTCTCCACCCAGCTCGTCGCCATGACCCGCGCCCTGTCGCTGGCCACCGATCGCCAGATCGGCCAGGGCCAGAGCGTGCTGCAAGGCCTGGCCGTGTCGCCCGCCCTGGCCGAGGGCGACATGACGACCTTCGAGAAGCAGGCGCGCGAGGCCGTGGCGGGGCGCGAAGGCTGGATCGTGCTGATGACCATGAATCGGCAGCTGATCAACACCCGGATAGCGCCTGGCGCGCCAACGCCCTACGGGCCCGTCACGCCGTCGTCCTGGCGCGAAATGACCACGGGCAAGTCGAACGTCAGCAATTTGATCCCGCGTCAGGGGGCCACCCCCATCATCGGCGTCAATGTGCCGGTGCTGGTCAGGGGCAAGGTGCTGGTGTTGGCCTATATGCAGCACCCGGCGAACTTCCACGCCCTGATGACCGCCCAGGCGTTTCCCGACACCTGGACGGCCAGCATCGTCGATCGCAACGCCGCCCTGGTGGCCCGTTCGCGCGACCAGGAGAAGATGCTGGGCAAGCAGGCTAGCCCGGACATGCGCAATGCCATGGCCCGCGCCAACGAGGGCGTAATCCACAGCCGCACGCTCGACGGGGTCAAGACGCTGTCGGCCTTCAGCCGCTCGCCGACCTACGGCTGGACCTTCATCGTCGGCGTACCGCGCGACGAACTGAATCGGGCGGTGGTGAGCTCGCTGGGACCGGCCCTGGGCGGCGCGGCCCTGCTGATCGCGCTGGGCGTGGTCGCCGCGATCGGTTTCGCGCGGCCGATCTCGCGCGACGTGCGCGGCCTGGTTGCCGAGGCCGAAGCCCTGGCGGCCGGCGCGACGCTGGATCCCGCCCCCTCGCACCTGCAGGAGATCGCCGAGGTGCGCGGCTCGTTAAGGGCCGCCGCCGACATCCTGCGGGCCCGCGAGGACGAGGCCCGCCAGGCCGCCGAACGCCAGCAGCTGATGATCAACGAGCTGAACCACCGGGTGAAGAACACCCTGGTGGTGGTCCAGTCCCTGGCCCGGCACAGCCTACGTGAAGGCGGCGAGAACGGCCTGGCGCAGTTCAACGACCGCATCCACGCCCTGGCCAGCGCCCACGACCTGTTGACCCGGCGCAGTTGGGAAGGCGCGGACCTCGGCGAGATTCTGGCCGAGGCGCTGGAGCCCTATATCAGCCAGGTGACACTGGAGGGGCCGCCCCTGCCCCTCCCCCCCAACGCCGCCGTGGCCCTGGCGATGATCTTTCACGAGCTGGCCACCAACGCCTCCAAGTATGGCGCTCTGTCCACACAGGCTGGCCGCGTCGCCGTGACCTGGAGCCACGAGGCCCGCGCCCGCCTCGTCCTGACCTGGCGCGAAAGCGATGGCCCACCGGTCGCGCCGCCGCGGCGCAGCGGTTTCGGCTCGCGCCTGATCGCCGCCAGCCTGAAGGGCGAACTCGCCGGATCCTCCCGATTCGACTACGCACCGGGCGGATTGACCTGCGTGCTGACGATTCTCGCCCCGCCGCGAGGCGCCTGAACGACGGATCGTCGCAGCGCCCCGATGTCGCCTTGGCCCGGCCACGAAGCATCTGCAATAGCTGCATCACCGGTCGTAGGGGAAGTTGCGTGATGAGCCTGACATTTTTGATTGGCGCCGTTCTGGGCTCGGGCCTGTTCATCGCGCTGGGTCGCGCCCCGGCCGAGAAGTTGATCGCCTATGTTCAGGACCGCGTGAAGCGTTAGACCTTCTGGGAACTAACGGCGCCGTCGGGCTCTTGATTGAGCAGGGTCGCACAGGGCGACCGCTCACGGAGTCCCTACGATGTCCATTCTCGCCTGGCTCCTTCTGGGCCTGATCGCCGGCTTCATCGCCAGCAAGCTCGTCAACCGCACCGGCAGCGGCGTGCTGCTGGATATCGTGCTCGGCATCGTCGGCGCGTTCGTCGGCGGCTGGCTGTTCAACCAGTTCGGCAACAGCGGCGTATCGGGCTTGAATCTCTACAGCCTGGCCGTGGCCACGGTCGGCGCCATCGTCGTACTGGCGCTGTATCATTTGATCTTCGGCCGTCGCGCGCTCTAGAGCCTGTCCGTTTCTGATGGAAACATCAGAAACGGATAAACAGGCTCTATCTCAAGCATTTAGAGCGTGGCAGTCGCCGAAACCGCTCACTCTTTCGGC
>NZ_JBFUJD010000081.1:0-24790 GCF_056401555.1 Caulobacter sp. P4_E5 | reverse complement strand
GCATAGTATCTTGACGAGTTCCCAATCACATCGATGAATTGAAAACCGAAGTTTCCAGTCCATGATATTCATGGTGTCTTCAAGAGACCGCAATTGTCAGCGTTCGAGATGAACCTTTCAGTCCATCGCCAGAGCGCCGCCGCCTGCGTTTCTCTTTCCAAATCAACAATGTCAAAGACCCAACCGCCTCAGCGGCCCATCCCTTTAACGCCCGATGTCGGCGGAGGCGGCTATCTAGCGAACCTCGAATTCCATGTCAAATCGTTTTTTTCAAAACGYTTCGAACAAGACCGGCGAGCCCGAGAAATCCCGGAGACACCAGAGCGGCCAGCTTCTAGAGAAGCTAACCTTGCCAGTCAATCAGTTATTTTGAAGAAACTTCAGAACAACTTCTTGAATGACTTAACATCGCGCCGCTGAATTCTTGCGAACTCTTGTCTGCGATGTCTCGGAGCGGCGCTTCTAATGAAGCGACATTCCGAAGTCAACCAACTCGTTTCCGCTTTTTCGACATCCGGTAATCCGGGATCGAAGAGACAAAAAGAGGATCCCTGGGCCGCCGTGGCCGCCCTTGCGGATCCGTCATCGAGTCGATTGGAGCGCGGTGTTTAGCGAAGCGTCTGAACCGATGCAACTCCCTTGCGGGAGCCGCGTCGTCCGGTCGCGATGCCGTTCCGAGCGAGGCGGTGATCTAGTCCTCCCTCGGACGACTGGCAACCCCCTCGCGACAATATAACGACGCTCTTTTGACGGACCGTTTTAGTGCTGGCTCTCGGGCAAGCGCACGACCAGGCCGTCCAGCGCGTCGCTCACCTTGATCTGACACGACAGGCGGCTGTTGGGCTCGACGTTCTCGGCGAAATCCAGCATCGACTCTTCCATGGCCGACTTGTCGCCGGTCTTGGCCAGCCAAGCGTCGTCGACATAGACGTGACAGGTCGCGCAGGCGCAGGCGCCGCCGCAGTCGGCGTCGATGCCCGGCACGTTGTTCTTCACCGCGCCTTCCATGACCGTCAGACCCGGCTTCACCTCGAGGGCGTGTTCGGTTCCGTCGTGTTCGATGTAGGTGATCTTGGCCATCTGCTTCCTATTACCCCTGGAGGGCTCTCTCGGAGGGCGGCGCTAAGCCGCCACCTCCTTCATGGACACCGCCGGATCGGCGAGCTTGTGGACGTCGACCGGCGTACGCTTGGCGATCAGCTGCCTGCCGGCCATGAACTCGGGCGGCGCATTGACCGCCTCGACCGCCTGGAGAAGATCGCCCTTCAGATGGAAGACCGCGAACTTGGCGGCGGCGACGTCGCCGCGCACCACCTGACGATCGGCCTCGAACGGCAGGCCGGCGATCTGCAGCTTCAGATCATACTGGTCGGACCAGAACCACGGGACCTCGGGCGCCGGGCCGGGCCGGCCGAGAATCGCCGAGGCGGCCTGCTTGGCCTGCTCCAGGGCGTTGGGCACGCTCTCCAGGCGGAACTGGCGCTCATAGAGCGGCAACGGCCGGTGGGTGACGTCGCCGATCGCGAAGACGGACGGATCATTCGTCCGCGCCTCCAGATCGACGACCACGCCGTTCGCCGTGGCCAGGCCCGCGTCCTTGGCCAGCTCGTCATTGGGAGTCGCACCGACGCCGACCAGGGCGACGTCACAGGCGACGACCTGGCCGTCGGTAAACCGTACGCCCGTGACATGGCCGTCCACGCCGTCGAAGCCTGCGACGCCGGCGTTCAGCTCGAACGTCACGCCGTGACGACCATGATAGTCCTGGAAGAAAAGCGACAGGGTCTCGCAGGCGACGCGGGCCAGGACGCGTCCTTCCCGCTCGATGACCATCGCATGGCTGCCCAGGGCGCGGGCCGAGGCGGCCGCTTCGAGCCCGACATAGCCGCCGCCGATCACGGCCAGGCGCTTGTCAGGCCCGAGAGCGTGCTTGAGCAGTTCGGCGTCAGCCGCGGTGCGCAGGGCCAGGACTCCGGCCAGGTCCGAGCCGGGGATCGGCAGCTCGCGGGCGCGGGCGCCGGTGGCGAGAATGAGGAAATCGTAGGAAATGGCCTCGCCCGAGGCCAGGGTCACGGTCTTCTCCGACCGGTTGATCCGCTCGGCCACCCCCGACAGCCGCAGGGAGACGTTATTGTCGGCGTACCATTCGGCCGGCTTGAGCGAGAGGCTGTCGGCGTCGGCCTCGCCCTTCAGCCAAGCCTTGGAGAGTGGCGGGCGCTGGTAGGGCAGCAGCGGCTCGTCGCCGATCAGCACGATCCGCCCCCCGTGGCCGTACTGGCGCAGGAAGGCCGCGGCCGAACCGCCCGCATGACCCGCGCCGACGATGACGACGCACGCGTTCTGATTGGCGTTAGCGCTCAAGGACGCCCTCCCTTTCGTCAAAAATGACGCCGGCGTCACCTATTGGCAAGCGCCTTTGATCAAGGCGGATAAGTGGGGAGCAGATAGCGAGCGCGTCAGACGACGCGCTCGACCATCATCTTCTTGATCTCAGCGATCGCCTTGGCCGGATTCAGGCCCTTCGGGCAGACCTGGGCGCAGTTCATGATCGTGTGGCAGCGATAGAGCTTGAACGGATCCTCGAGCGCGTCGAGGCGGTCGCCGGTGGCTTCGTCGCGGCTGTCGATCAGCCAGCGATAGGCGTGCAGCAGGACCGCCGGGCCCAGATACTTGTCGCCGTTCCACCAGTAGCTGGGGCACGAGGTCGAGCAGCAGGCGCAGAGGATGCATTCGTAGAGGCCGTCGAGCTTCTCGCGATCCTCCGGGCTCTGCTTCCACTCGGTCTGCGGCTCGGGCGTGTCGGTGTGCAGCCAGGGCTCGACCGAGGCGTACTGAGCATAGAACAGCGTCAGGTCCGGGATCAGGTCCTTGACCACCGGCAAGTGCGGCAGCGGGCTGATCTGGACAGCCTTGCCCGGCACCTCTGCCCAGCCGTGGGTGCAGGCCAGGGTGTTGCGGCCGCCGATGTTCATCGAGCACGAACCGCAGACGCCTTCCCGGCACGACCGGCGGAAGGCCAAGGTCGGGTCGATGCTGTTCTTGATATAGAGCAGGGCGTCTAGGACCATGGGGCCCACGGYGTCCATGTCGACGTCGTAGGTGTCCCAGCGCGGATTGCCGCCGGCTTCCGGGTCGTACCGGTAGATCTTGAAGGTCTTGACCTTCTTGGCGCCAGCCGGCGCGGGCCAGTGCTTGCCCGACTTGACCTGCGAGTTCTTGGGGAGTGCGAGTTCGACCATCGTACCCTCAGTAGACCCGTTGCTTCGGCGGGATGTAGGCGATGTCGTCGGACATCGTGTAGCTGTGCACCGGGCGGTAATCGATCTTCACCTTGCCGGTGTCGACATCGAGCCAGGCCAGGGTGTGCTTCATCCAGTCGGCGTCGTTGCGGTCCGCGAAATCCTCGCGGGCGTGGGCGCCGCGGCTTTCGGTGCGGTTGACCGCGCCGTTCACCGTGACCACCGCCTGGCCGATCAGGTTGTCGAACTCCAGGGTCTCCATCAGGTCGGTGTTCCACACCAGACCCCGATCGCTGACCTTGATGTCCGCCTTCTTGCGCCAGACCTCGGCCAGGCGAGCGACGCCGCTGACCAGGCTTTCGCCGGTGCGGAACACTGCGGCGTCCTCCTGCATAGCCTTCTGCATCTCGAGACGCAGCTCGGCGGTCGGGGTCGCGCCCGAGGCGTTGCGGAAGCGGTCGAAGCGGGCCAGGTGGCCGTCGGTCTGGACGTCCTTCAGCTCGGGCTGCTTGGCGCCGGGCTTGAGGATCTCGGCGCAGCGCAGGGCCGCGGCGCGACCGAACACCACCAGGTCGATCAGCGAGTTCGAGCCCAGGCGGTTGGCGCCGTGCACCGACACGCAGGCGGCCTCACCCACGGCCATCAGGCCCGGGATCACTTGGTCGGGGTTGTCGCCCAGCTTGGTGACGACCTCGCCGTGATAGTTGGTCGGGATGCCGCCC
This sequence comes from Caulobacter sp. P4_E5, assembly GCF_056401555.1. Classification (NCBI taxonomy): domain Bacteria; kingdom Pseudomonadati; phylum Pseudomonadota; class Alphaproteobacteria; order Caulobacterales; family Caulobacteraceae; genus Caulobacter; species Caulobacter sp. P4_E5. Next base: position 20,829 of record NZ_JBFUJD010000081.1, on the reverse strand, counting down.
ATSTKGTAGTGGACSGTCGGCASCACSGGGATCGGYKCCTTGGTGACGTCGACGCCGGCGAAGACCTTGGCGGTCTCGGAAATGCCGGGCAGGCGCTCATGCAGGATCTTAGGATCCAGGTGATCCAGGTGCAGGAAGATGTGGTCCTTGTTCGGGCCCACGCCCCGGCCTTCGCGGATCTCGATGGTCATCGCGCGGCTGACCATGTCGCGCGGCGCCAGGTCCTTCACGGACGGCGCATAGCGCTCCATGAAGCGCTCGCCTTCCGAATTGGTCAGGTAGCCGCCTTCGCCGCGGGCGCCTTCGGTGATCAGGCAGCCGGCGCCGTAGATCCCCGTCGGGTGGAACTGCACGAATTCCATGTCCTGCAGCGGCAGGCCGGCGCGCAGCGCCATGGCGTTGCCATCGCCGGTGCAGGTGTGGGCCGAGGTGGCCGAGAAGTAGGCGCGGCCGTAACCGCCGGTGGCCAGGATCACCATCTGGGCCTGGAAGCGGTGCAGGGTGCCGTCGTCGAGCTTCCACGCCGTCACGCCGCGGCAGACGCCGTCGTCCATGATCAGGTCGAGGGCGAAGTACTCGATGAAGAACTCGGTGTCGTGGGCCAGGGACTGGCCGTACATCGTGTGCAGCATGGCGTGACCGGTGCGGTCGGCCGCCGCGCAGGTGCGCTGGATCGGGCCTTCGCCGTAGTTCTTGGTCATGCCGCCGAAGGCGCGCTGGTAGATCTTGCCGTCGGCCGTGCGCGAGAAGGGCACGCCCCAGTGCTCGAGCTCGTAGACCGCCGCCGGAGCGTTGCGGGTCAGGTACTCGATGGCGTCCTGGTCGCCCAGCCAGTCCGAACCCTTGACGGTGTCGAACATGTGCCAGCGCCAGTCGTCCTGGCCCATATTGCCCAGCGAGGCCGAGATGCCGCCTTGGGCGGCGACGGTGTGGCTGCGGGTCGGGAAAACCTTGGTGATGCAGGCGGTCTTGAGCCCGGCCTGGGCGGCGCCCAAGGCGGCGCGGAGACCCGAACCGCCGGCGCCGACGACGACGACGTCGAACTTGTGGTCGATGAACTTGTAGGCCGACATCAATGGGCTCCGGTCACGGTCAGGGCCACCTTGAGGATCGAGAAGACCCCCACGGCGCCGGCCAGCACGCAGACGAACAGATTGCCGATCACCAGGGCCGACTTGCTCGTGAAGCGGTGGATGTAGTCCTCGATCACCACCTGGACCGCGTGTTGCAGGTGGATCAGGGCGGCGATCAGCAGCAGGCTGAGCAGCACAGCGTTCACCGGCTGGCCGATCCAAGTCGTCACGCTGTGCTGGTCGGCGCCGACCAGCTTCAGGGCGGCATAGACGCCCCAGATGCTCAGCGGGATCAGGGCCAGGCCCGAGACGCGCTCGGTGATGAAGTGGCCGACCCCGTGGCGCGAGGCGCCCAGGCCCCGGGCGCGCGACAGCGGCGTGCGGAATTGCTCGGAAGCAGACTTGCTCATGGTCAGAACGCTCCGTTCGCGCCGGCGATGACCCAGGTGACGATCGTCGCCACGACCGCGAAAGCGATCGCCATCGCGCCGGTCATGTCGGCGATGCGCGGGGCGAAGCCCTTGCCGGCGTCCCAGAAGGTCTGGCGGATCGCGTAGGCGATGTTGAAGAACACGGCGAAGGTCTCGCCCAGCAGCACCAGCTTGCCGATCGGCGAACCCAGCACGCTCAGATAGCCGGCATAGGCCTCGGGCCCGGCGGCTACGGCGGCGGCCCAACCGGCCAGGATCACGGCGCCGACGTACAGGCCGATGACGCAGCCGCGGTGCAGGATCGAGCAGGCCATGGTGATATGCCAGCGCCACACCTGCAGGTGGGGCGACATCGGGCGCTCCAGCGGCCCCCGGCTCGTATCGGTCATGGAAGGTCCAACCTCAGTAGCCTTTGTGCGTTGCGGGACGCTTTTAAGCGCGAAGGCTTGGGTGTCAATTAAACGGCGCCCTGTTGAGAAACGTTCGCAGAGCGTGTCGCGGGCGCGTCCCGGAACTCCAAAGGCCAAGGTTGCGTAAAAGGCGCCTTCGCTTCAGGCGCGGAACAGCGTCAAGGCCAGGTGCTGCAGCAGCATGATGGTTTTGGCGTCGCGGATACGGCCGTCGGCGATCATGGCCAAGGCCTCGTCGATGGTCGGCTCCAGCACCTCGATATCCTCGCCCTCGTCGGGGTGACCGCCGCCGTCGCCGATCCGCATCGAGGCGTCGTACTCGGCCACGAAGAAGTGCAGGATCTCGGTGACCGAACCCGGGCTCATGAAGGCCTGGAACACCGGGCGCACCTCGCTCAGGCGATAGCCCAGCTCCTCCTCGACCTCGGCCCGGATCCGGACCTCGGGCTCGGCGTCGTCCAGCAAGCCGGCGGCCGCCTCGATCAGCAGGTCGTCATAGCCGTTCACATAGGCCGGCCAGCGGAACTGCTTCACCAGCAGCACGGTCCGGTTCGCCAAGTTGTAGGGCAGCAGCACCGCCCCATTGCCCCGGTCGTAGTGCTCGCGGTGCTGGGTTTGCCAGGTCCCGTCGCGACGCTTCCAGTCGAAGCTGGTCGTCTTGAGGACGTACCAGTTGTCGGACAGCAGCTTGGTCTCGTGAACCCGGAGGCGATCTTTGACGGTCATCTTGGGCTCCTAGTCCCGGACCCGCGCGACGTAGTCGGCCGATCGCATTTCCTGCAGGCGCGAGACCGTGCGCTCGAACTCGAAGGATCCATCACCCTCGGGATACAGCGCCTCGGGCTCGGCGTCGGCCAGGACCACCAGCTTGGCGTCGGCTTCATAGAGCGCGTCGATCAGGGTGTTGAACCGCTTGGCCGCGTCGCGGCGGGCGGGCGTCAGGCGCGGCACGTCCTCGAGAAACACGGTGTGGAAGCGTTCGGCGATCGCCAGATAGTCCTGCGGCCCCAGCGCCTGCTGGCACAGGCTGGCGAACGACGAGCGGACCATGCCGCCGGTCGCGCGCGGCAGGCGCATCTTGCGGCCCAGCACCTCCAAGGTCGCGCCGGTCTCGGGCGCGCCGTCCAGCATGTCGGCCCACAGGCGCTCGAACTCGGCCTGGTTGGCCTTGTCGTTCGGCGCCAACCAGGTGCGGGCGGCGCGCAGGCGGTCCAGGCGGAAGTCGACCGGACCACGCACGGCCACGACGTCCAAGGCCGACTTCAGCATGTCGATGAACGGCAGGAAGAGCTGGCGGTTGAGCCCGTCCTTGTAGAGGTCTTCCGGCGGCCGGTTGGAGGTGGCCACCAGGGTTACGCCTCGCCCGAACAAGGCCTCGAACAGCCGGCCCAGGATCATGGCGTCGGCGATGTCGGTGACCTGCAGCTCGTCGAAGCACAGCAGGCGGGCCTCGTCGGCGATCCGCTCGGCGGTCGGCGCGATCGGGTCGTCGCCCTTGGCCTGGCCAAAGCGCGCCTTTCGCGTCGCCGCGTCACCCTTGCGCCAGGCGTCGATGTCGGCGTGGACCTCGGCCATGAAGGCGTGGAAGTGGATGCGGCGCTTCTTGGTCACGGGCGCGCTGTCGAAGAACAGATCCATCAGCATGGACTTGCCGCGCCCGACCGGTCCCCACAGATAGACGCCGCGCTGGCTTTTGGGCTTGCGGCCGAACAGCGAAAAGCCGGGCTCGCCGGCGGAGTCGAGATCGGACTCCAGCCGCGACAGCGCCTCGACGGCGGCGGCTTGGGCGACGTCGGGCTTGATCTCGCCCTGGGCCAGGCGCTCGCGATAGGCGGTGCGAAGGGATGTCGGCATCGAGGACTGCGGTTAGCGCGTGAGCGGCCCGGGGGGAAGCCCGCAGATGTACGCTCCGTCTGCTGACAGAGTCGCGCGCCGCGCCTAAACTCCCGTGATGGTTCACGTTCCGGCCGTCGGGGTGGCCGAGACGCCAGACGCCTCGTCGCCCCACATCATCGACACTCTGATCGCCGAGCGCGCGCCGCGCCTGACCGGATCGGCGATCTGGCCATTGGTCCGACCCGGCTTCCACGGGCTGCTCGACTACGGGAAAGCCCGGCGGATGGCCGAGACTATCTGCCTGCTCGGCGGTCGCGCGGCGCTGGAGCATGTCTCCGATCTGCTGGCGCTGAAGGTCGAGGTTTCGGGCCTGGAGCACCTGCCGACGACCGGCCGTGTTGTCATCGTCGCCAATCACCCCACAGGCATCGGCGACGGGGTCGCGGTCTACGACACGATCAAGGCCCGACGTCCGGACGTCGTCTTCTTCGCCAACGCCGACGCCCACCGCGTCTGCCGCCGCTTCGACGAGGTGCTGATCCCAGTCGAATGGGTCGAGGAGAAGCGCAGTCGCGAACGCATGCGCCTAACCCTGTCGATGACCCGCGAGGCGATGGAGGCCGAGCGCGCCCTGATGATCTTTCCGGCCGGGCGCCTGGCGGTGAAGGACGCCGAGGGCCGGCTGACCGACCCGCCCTGGATGACCTCGGCCGTCTCGATCGCCCGCAAATACGCCGCGCCGATCGTCCCGATCCATCTGACCGGCCCCTGGTCGACCCTGTTCCACCTGTTCGACAAGCGCTGGAAGGAACTGCGCGACATCACCCTGTTCCACGAGTTGCTGAACAAGAAGGGCCGGCGGTTCTCGCTGATCGTCGGCGCGCCGATCGATCCCGAGGCCTTGCCCCACGACGCCGGAGAAGCCACGGAGGCGCTGAAGCGCTATGTGGAGCGCGTGTTGCCAATCGATCAGACGAGCCGCCTGACGTGACTTCTGTTTTCCTCGCCGACGAGGCCGCGACTCAAGGTCTGGGCCGCGCCCTGGCCGCCGCACTGCGTCCGGGCGACGCGGTGTGCCTGACCGGACCGCTGGGCGCTGGCAAGTCGACCCTGGCCCGGGCCCTGATCCGCGCCTTGACCACGCCGGACGAAGAAGTCCCCAGCCCGACCTTCACCCTGGTGCAGTTCTACGAGACGGCGGCCTTCCCCTTGGCCCACTTCGATCTTTACCGCCTGTCGGACCCCGACGAGGCGTACGAGATCGGTTTGGACGAGGCGCTGGACGACGGCGTCGCCTTGATCGAGTGGCCCCAGAGATTGGAAGGGCGTTTGCCGGCGACTCGGCTCGATATAGACATCGCCCTCGACGGCGACGCGCGGCGCGCCGTCATCGTACGGCACGGTGATTTCGAAGGACGTTCCCTTGAGTTCTGAGCGCCCCACGGGGTCTGAGAGAGAAGCGGCCAAGGCCGCCTTCCTGGAGGCCCACGGCTTTGGCGACGTCCGCCGCGAGCCGCTAGGCGGCGACGCCTCGACGCGATCGTACGAGCGGCTGCACCGAGACGACGCCAGCTTCATCTTCATGGACCAGCCACCGTCGGTCGAGACCGCGCCCTGCCCGCCGGACGCCACGCCGGCCCAGCGTGCGGTCCTCGGCTACAATGCCCTGGCGCGCCTGGCCGCCGGCCGGGTGGACGCCTTCGTCGCCTGCGCCGGCTGGCTGAACGCCCAAGGGCTCTCGGCGCCCAAGGTGCTGGCCGCCGACGCGGCGGCGGGTCTGGCCGTGTTGGAGGACCTAGGCGACGACCTCTATGCCCGCCTGATCGAAACGGGGACCGACGAGGCTCCGCTGTACGACGCCGCCGTCGACGGCCTTCTGGCCCTTCACGCCGCGTCGCCGCCCAGCGTGCTCAGCTTCAACGGCTCGACCTGGCCGTTGCTGGCCTATGACGGCCTGGCGCTGAAGACCGCCCACGACATCTTTGTCGAGTGGCAACCGAAGTTCCGCGGCGTGGCCTTCGACGAAGCGGCCCTGGCGGAGTGGGACGCGATCTGGGCGCCCATCCGCGCCAAGGGCGAGGCCGGCACGACCGTCTTCTGCCACCGCGACTATCACGCCGAGAACCTGATCTGGCTGCCGAAACGCCAGGGCGCGGCTCGGGTCGGCATGCTGGACTTCCAGGACGCGCTCCTGGCCCACCCGGCCTGGGACCTGTCGATGCTGCTGCATGACGCCCGCCGCACCGTCTCGCCCGAACGCGAGGCCGCCTGCCTGGAGCGCTACCTGGCCGCGCGGCCTGATTTGGACCGCGCCGCCTTCCTGGCCGACTATCATGCGCTGGGCGCGCTAAACATCATCCGAATCCTGGGCATCTTCGCACGGCTAGTGACCCGCGACGGCAAGCCTCGCTACGCCGACTTCATCCCGCGCCTGTGGGTCTATCTGGATGTCTGCTTCGCCGATCCGGCGCTGGCGGCGCTGAAGGCCTGGTTCGACCAGTATGTACCGGTGGAGACACGCCGATGAGCGGCCCCAAGATCGCGATGGTGCTGGCCGCCGGTCTCGGCACCCGAATGCGGCCCCTGACCGACGACCGGCCCAAGGCCCTGGTCGAGGTCGCGGGCAAGGCCCTGATCGATCACATGCTGGACCGCCTGGCCGCCGCCGGGGTCGAGACGGCCGTGGTCAATGTCCACGCCTTCGCCGACCGCCTGGAGGCGCATCTGAAAGAGCGCGCGGCCAAGGGCCTCGCGCCAAGGATCGTCATCTCCGACGAGCGCCCCCAGGCCCTGGAAACCGGCGGCGGCCTCAAGCACGCCCTGCCGCTGCTGGGCGAGGGCCCCGTGTGGGTCGCCAACATCGACTCGGTCTGGATCGAGACCGGCGTCCCGGCCCTGGACGCCATGGTCGCCGCCTGGGATCCAACACGGATGGACGTTTGCCTGATGCTGGCGCCCACTGCGACCTCGCTGGGCTTCCACGACAGCGGCGACGTCTTCCTGGAAGACGACGGCGCCGTGAGATTCAAGGCGGCCGGCGAGACCGGGCCGCTGGTCTACGTCGGCGTCCACATCTGCGATCCGCGCATCGCTGCCGACGGTCCCGAGGGACCGTTCTCCCTGACGCCGATCTGGCGACGCCTGGCGGCCAACCACCGTGTCCACGGCGTCGCCCCCGACGGGCTCTGGATGCACGTCGGCGATCCTGACGCCAAGCTGGCGGCAGAAGCTCGTCTCGCGCAAGAATGAGCGGACCGGCCCCCTTCTTCGAACGCCCATTCTTCGAGCGTCCGGGGCCGCGCTGGTTCTCGATCCCCGCCCACCGCCCGTTCGTCGACGACCTGGCGCGCGGCCTGCTGAGCGCCCTGGAGCCGCTGGGCCCCGAGGCCCTGCCCCGCGCCACGGTCCTGACTCCAACCCGACGGGGCGCCCGCGCCCTGGCCGACGCCTTCCTGGCGGTCGGCGGCGGCAGGGCCCTGCTGCTGCCGCAGATCCGCCCGCTGGGCGACCTGGACGAGGGCGAGCCGCCGTTCGAGCCGGGCTATCTGTCGCTGGACATTCCGCCGGCCATCTCCTCGCGCCGCCGCCGGTTCGAGTTGGCGCGGCTGGTCGTCGATCATGGCGGCCTGCTCTCCTTCAAGCCTGGCCCGGTCCAGGCGCTGGAGCTGGCCAAGGCCCTGTCGGACTTCCTGGATAGCTCGCAGATCGAGGAGGTCGAGATCGACGGCAAGCTGGACGGCTTGGCGGAAGGCGACCTGGCCCAGCACTGGCAGGTCTCGGCCAAGTTCCTGAAGGCGGTGCTGCGCGCCTGGCCCGAGCGCCTGACCGACCTGGGTCTGATCGACGTGTCCGCACGCCGGGTGCGGCTGCTGCGGGCCTTGGAAGAGCAATGGCGGAACGACCCGCCGAGCGAGGTGCTGGTCGCCGCTGGCTCGACCGGCACCGCGCCCGCCACCGCCGATCTGCTCCGCGTCGTCGCCGCCGCGCCCAAGGGCGCCGTGGTCCTGCCCGGCCTCGACGAGGACTTGGCCGACAGCGCCTGGGCCCAGATCGAAGGCACGCAAGGCGAGCAGCATCCCCAGGGCGCGATGAAGCGCTTGCTCGACAGGGCCGGCGTCGCCCGCTCGGAGGTTCGCGCCTGGGTCCCCGACGTCGACAGCCGGGGCCGCTGGCGGCGGCGGATCGTCAACGAGGCCCTGCGGCCCGCCGAGGCCACCGCCGACTGGCTGGCCCAGATCGCCGCCCTGCGCGCCGAGGCGCCGGACCTCGACCCCATCGCCGAGGGCCTGACCGGCTTCTCCGTGATCGCCGCCCGCGCCGAAGAGGAGGCCGCCGGGGCCTGCGCCCTGCTGCTGCGCGAAGCGCTGGAAACCCCGGACATGACCGCGGCCCTGGTCACGCCCGACCAGACCCTCGCCCGGCGGGTGATGACCCGATTGCAGCGCTGGGGCGTGATCCCCGACAGCTCGGCCGGCGCGCCGCTGGCCGCCTCGGGCTCGGCGATCCTGGCCCTGCACCTGGCGCGGCTGGTCGAGGAGCCCCTGAACCCCGTTCGCCTGTTAGCCTTCGCCAAGCACCCGCTGGTGCTGGGCGAGGACGAAGCGCCGGCCGCCGCGATGCTGGAACGCAAGGGCCTGCGCGGCGCGGCGCCCGGATCCGCCGAGGTGCTGCACGCCCGCTTGAAGGACGCGCCCGACGCCTTGGCGCTGGCCGAGCGCGTGCTGGCCACGATCGGCCACGCCGCCGCGCCCTATGCTGGCGACGGCTTCGCGCCTCCGGCCCAGGCGGCCCAGGCTCTGGTCGAGGCGCTGGAGAGCCTGATCGCGCCCGATCGCCTGTGGGCGGGCTCGGCCGGCGAGTGCCTCGGCGCGCTGATGGCGGCCCTGATCCAGGACGGCCAGGCCCTGCCCGACGCCTCCCCCCAGGCCTTCGCCGACATCCTCGACCGGCTGGTCAATGAGGAGACGGTCCGGGTCGGCGGCGCGACCCACCCGCGCCTGCGCATCCTGGGCGCTATCGAGGCCCGCCTGGTCCGCGCCGACCGTCTGGTGCTGGCCGGACTGGAGGAAGGCGTCTGGCCGCAGGGCGCGCCGATCGATCCGTTCCTGTCGCGGCCGATGCGCGCGCGCCTCGGTCTGCCGCCGCCCGAGCGCCGGATCGGCCTGACCGCCCACGACTTCGCCCAGGCCGCCAGCGCACCGGACGTGGTGCTGGTCCACTGCGAGCGGCGTGGCGGCGCCCCCGCCGTCGAATCACGCTGGCTGTGGCGGCTGAAGACCCTCGCCGCCGGGGCCGGCCTCGCCCTGCCCCGCCGCGACGACGTGCTGGACTGGGTCCGAACCCTCGACGCCCCTGGCCCGTATGCCCCGATCGCGCGCCCCGCCCCGGTCCCGCCGGTCGAGGACCGTCCGCGCAAGATGGCCGTGACCCGGGTCGAGGCCCTGACCCGCGATCCCTACGCCGTCTGGGCCCGCGACATCCTGCGGCTCTATCCGCTGGAGCGCCCCGACGAGCCGGTTGAGGCCAGGGCGCGAGGCACCGCCATCCACGCGGCGTTCGAAATGTTCGTCGAGACCTTCCCCGACGCCGTGCCGGCCGACGCGGCCGCCGTGTTCGAAAAGCTCTATGTCGACGCCCTGGTCGCGGCCGGCATGCCGCCGACCGCCCTGGCCCGTGAGAGGTCCCTGGCCCGGGAGGCCGCTCTGTGGGTCGCCGACTGGGAACGCCAGCGCCGCGTCGGCGCCCGCCGGATCGTCGTCGAGGCCGAGGGCAAGCTCGACCTCTCGATCAACGGCCGGCCGTTCACCCTGACCGCCAAGGCCGACCGGCTGGAGCCGACGGCCGATGGGACCGTCCACATCCTCGATTACAAGACCGGCGCTGCGCCGTCGCAGAAGCAGGTCGACACCGGCTTCTCACCGCAGCTGACCCTGACGGCGGCGATCCTGATGCACGGCGGCTTCCCGGACCTGGGCAGCCCGGCGCCGGGGGACCTGACCTATGTCCGCGTCACCGGAAGACGTCCTGCTGGCGAAGAGCAAGTCCGCGCCTTCGCCGGTGAAGAGAGCAGCGCCGCCGCCGCCAAAGCCCTCGAAGGCCTCTCGACCCTGATCGCCCGCTACGACGATCCGGCCGAGCCCTATCGCTCGCGGGTCGCCCCGCAGTTCGTCAAGGAGCACCCCGGCGACTACGCCCACCTGGCGCGGGTGTTCGAATGGTCGACCAGCGGCGACGACGGGGACGGGGAATGAGCCTCCACGATCCACAGCGCATCGCCGCCGATCCGGCGATCTCGGCCTTCGTCACGGCCAACGCCGGGTCGGGCAAGACCAAGACCCTGATCGACCGAGTCGCGCGCCTACTGCTGGCCAAGGTCAAGCCCGAGGCGATCCTGTGCGTGACCTATACCAAGGCCGCCGCCGCCGAGATGCAGCGGCGCCTGTTCGAGCGGCTGGGCAAGTGGTCGGTGACCAGCGACGCCGACCTGCGGGCCGAGCTCGTGAAACTGGTCGGCGAGAGTGATGCGACCTATGACGCCCGCCGCCTCTCGGAGGCTCGCGCCCTGTTCGCCCAGGCGCTGGAGACGCCGGGCGGCCTGAAGATCCAGACCATCCACGCCTTTTGCGAAAAGCTGCTGCGGCGGTTTCCGCTGGAGGCCGGGGTCTCGCCCGGCTTCACGGTCATGGACGACCAGGCCGGCGCCGCCATCGCCCGCGCCGCCCGCCGCGCCACCGCCGCTTGGGTCGACAGCCACCAGGACGCCTTTTCAGAGGCCTATGCCCGATTCTCGGTGGCCCTGGATTTCCAGAGCTTCGAGGCGATGTTCGCCGGGTTCGAGACGCGACGCGGGCAGATCATGGCCTATGTCGCGCGCGGCGGCGGCCTTTCCGAAGCGATCGCCGACGCCTGGGCGCGCTGCGGTTTCGACGAACCGATCTCGGCCGCCGACCTCGCCGCCCAGGCCATGGCCCGGCTGGACCTCGGCGCCTGGCGGGCGGCCGCCACGGTGCTGTTCGACGGCGGCGGCAAGCAAGACGCCAAGTACGCCGAGGCCCTGGCCGCCGTGGCTCGCGATCCGGACGCGACCCTGGACCTGGCCCTGCGCGCCCTGTTCACCGAAGGCGGCGACGGGACGCCGGCGACCTGGCCGGCCAAGACCTCGGGCCTGAAGAGTCGAGAGGACCTGCGCGAGGCGCTGCTGCTCGAGCAAGCCAAGCTGGAAGCCGCCCGCGAGCGGGTCCGCGCCGCCAAGGTGGCCGAGGACACCGCCGACGCCCTGCGCCTAGCGGTGCTGTACGTGACCTCGCACCGGATCGAGAAGGACGCGAGGGGCGCGCTCGACTTCACCGACCTGATCGACAAGACCCGCGTGCTGCTGACCGAGAAGGTCGAGGCCGCCTGGGTGCTCTACAAGCTGGACGGCGGCATCGATCACATCCTGCTGGACGAGGCTCAGGATACGGCGCCCGAGCAGTGGGAGATCCTCAGCGCCCTGACCGCCGACTTCTTCGCTGGCGAGACGTCCGAGGGCTGGAGCGGTCGCCGCGCCGATCGGACGTTGTTCGTGGTCGGCGACGAGAAACAGTCGATCTATTCTTTCCAGGGCGCCGATCCGCAGCGGCTGCTGGTTGAGACGCAGAACTATATCGCCCGCATCGAGGCCGTCGGCGCGATCGGCAAGGGCGTGCCGTTGACGGTGTCGTACCGTTCGACCCGCGAGGTGCTGAGCTTCGTCGACGCCCTGTTCTCCGATCCCGAGACCCGCGAAGGCGTGCCGCCGCCGGTCGGCCAGGATCTCGTGCGGCATGAGCCGTTCCGCACCGACGGCCCCGGCTGCGTCGACCTCTGGCCCTTGACCCGCGAGCTGCCGGGCGAGGAGCGCGAGGCCTGGGAGGCGCCGGTCGACGCCGAGAGCGAGCGCAGCGCCAATCGCCGCCTGGCCGAAGCGATCGCCGCCGAGACAGCCGCAATTCTTTCGCGCGGCGACGCCGTGTTCGACAAGGAGCTGGGTCGCCATCGCGCCGCCCACGCCGGCGACATTCTCGTGCTGGTCCGTCGCCGCAAGGTGCTGTTCGAGGAGATCCTGCGCGCTCTGAAGCGGCGCGGCGTGCCGGTGGCCGGGGCCGACCGCCTGTCGCTGTCCAGCCACATCGCGTTCGAGGACCTGCTGGCCCTGGGGCGGTTCATCCTGTTCCCGGATGACGACCTCACCCTTGCGGCGCTGCTGAAGACGCCGTTCTGCTCGTTGACCGACGAAGACGTCTACGCCTTGGCCAGGGGCCGTCGCGCCACCTTGTGGGCCGAGCTGCGGCGCCGGGCGCAGGAGCGTCCCGAATGGACCGCCGCACGGGCGGTGCTGGATTGGGCCATCACCGAGGGCCGCCGCCGGCAGCCGTTCGAGTTCTTCGCCGGCTGGCTCGGATTGGTTGGTGAAGACGGCCGCTCGCACCGCGCCAAGGTGCTGACCCGCCTCGGGGCCGAGGCCGAGGAGGCGCTCGACGAGTTCCTGGCCCAGGTGATGGAGGCCGAACAGCGCGGCGTGCGTGACCTGGAGGCCCTGGTCGCCGACTTCGCGGCCCTGGACATCGTGGTCAAGCGCGAGATGGAAGGCGCTCGCCGCGAGGTGCGGGTGATGACCGCGCACGGCTCCAAGGGCCTGGAGGCGCCGATCGTCTTCCTGCCCGAGACGACGGTGAAGCGCGGGGCCGGCGGTTCACCGTTCCTGGTCACCGAGGACGGCGCCCTGCTGTGGTGCGCCAGCGGCAAGGGCGACTGCGACGCCTCGGCCAGAGCCCGCAAGCTGCGCGAGGAGAAGGAAAGCCAGGAGGCCCTGCGCCTGCTCTATGTCGCCCTGACCCGGGCCCGGGACCGGCTGATCCTGTGCGGCCGGATCGACGCGCGGACCAAGGATGACAAGGTCGGCGGCTGGTACGCCGCCGCCCGCGCCGCCTTCGCCCATCCCGACATCGCGCCGGCGGTTCGAACCCTCGGCGAGGGTGACGCCGCAATCCTGCGCTACGGCCCCGATCCCGTAGCCGCGCCCCGCGTGGCGGAGGACATTCGCGCCTCGGCGGTCTCGCCCGACTGGATGACCCGCGCCGCGCCGCCCGAGCCGGCGGCGGCCCGCTACGCCGCCCCGTCGCGAATCGAGGACAACGCCCGGGTTCCAGCGCCCTCGCCGCTGGCGCGGGTCTCGGGCCTGGGCCGCTATCGCCGGGGCGAGATCGTCCACAAGCTGCTGCAGCTGCTGCCCGACATCGCGCCCGAACAGCGCGCCGACGCGGCCCACCGCCTGCTGGCCGGAGAGCGGGATCTGACCGACGACCAGCGCGAGGAAATGACCCAGGCCGCTTTCGGGGTCCTGGATGACACCCGCTTCGCCGCCGTGTTCGGGCCCGGCTCGCGCGCCGAGGTCGCCCTGGCCGGAACCAGCGCCCATCTGCCGAGGGGCTTGGCCGTCTCCGGCCGGGTCGACCGGCTGGTGGTGGACGCTGGGCGGGTGCTGGTGGTCGATTACAAGACCAATCGTCCGTCTCCTGACCGGATCGAGGACGCCGACCCGGCCTATCTGGCCCAGATGGCGGTCTATGCCGCCGTGCTGCGCGAAGTGTTCCCCGGCCGGGCGATCGAGGCCGCCCTGGTCTGGACCGATGGTCCCAAACTGATGCCGGTTCCAGAAAAGGTGATGGCCCAAGCGCTGGCCCGGCTGGCCTAATCCCGTTGCCGGACGGCCAACCTGCCCCTACATCTTGAGGCAAGCGCCCGGAACGAATCTCGGGCTTCGACCCTTATCGCGTCCTCCGCGCCGTCGCGTGACGCCAGACTGGAGCAGACCATGAGCACCGTTGTGGTGACCGACGCCACCTTCGAATCCGACGTCCTGAAGGCCGGCAAGCCCGTGCTGGTGGACTTCTGGGCCGAGTGGTGCGGTCCCTGTAAGCAGATCGCCCCGGCCCTGGAGCAGATCTCGGAAGAGCTGGCCGACGTCGTCACCGTCGCCAAGGTCAATATCGAGGACAGCCCGACGACCCCGTCGCGCTACGGCGTCCGCGGCATCCCGACCATGATGCTGTTCCGCGATGGCCAAATGACCTCAATGAAGGTCGGCGCCATGCCCAAGCAGAAGATCCTGGAATGGCTGAACGAAGCCGGCGTCCAACCGGCCTAACCGGTCTTTCCGCCTGAATTGAAGACGCCCGCTCCGGTCTCCGGGGCGGGCGTTTTTCGTCCAAGCGGGTCCTGGGGCGGCCTACTTCTTGGGCGTCACGATGAACGGCGAGACCGAGACCGGAGGAGCCTTCTTCTCGGCCTTCGGTTTGCGGACTTCCTTGTTGGACTTCTTCTGACCCTTGGCCATTGGCGGTTCCTGCCAGGACGGGCGCGCCCGCCGAGGATGTCCCGCGAGCCGTGCCGCCCTATCGGCGTCAGCCAGCCTTACCCGCTTAGGCCGGCCAAGTCTCGGGGCTCATCGCCAGCACTTCGCCGGCCAGATAGAGCGAGCCGCAGATCAGAACGTGGGGCGTGGGCTCCAGCTTGAGCGCGCGCTCCAGGGCGTCCTCGACCGAATCGCAGGCGCAAGCCCGCAGCCCCGCCAGCTCGGCGGCGGCGGCGGTTTCAGCGGCGCTKGCGGCGGCGGCGCCTTCGAAGGTGACGGTGAAGACCTTGGTCGCGACGCCCCGGAAGGGCGTGAAGAAGCCGGTCGCGTCCTTGTTGGCCAGCAGGCCCGAGATCAGCGCCACGGGCCGACCGTCGCGGGCGGCGAGGTCGGAGACAGCGCGGGCCACGGCGCGGCCGGCGTGCGGATTGTGGCCCCCGTCCAGCCAGAGGTCGGCGCCGGCCGCCTTGGCGCGTTCGGCCTGCGGGCCGGCGGTCAGGCGCTGGAAGCGGGCCGGCCAGACCGTGCCGGCGATCCCCCGCCCCATGGCCGCCTCGTCGATGCGCGAGTCGGCCAAGGCCAGCAGAGCGGCGACCGCCAGACCGGCGTTGGCGAACTGGTGCTCGCCCGGCAGCGACGGCGCGGACAGGTCCAGCAGGCGGTCATCCATCTGGACCAGCAGCCGGCCGCGCTCGTTCCAGGCGTCGAAGTCGCGACCCATCAGGGTCAGCGAGACGCCGGCCTTGTCGGCGGCGGCCTCGATGACGGTCTCGGCCTCTTCCTGCTGGCGGGCCGAGATCGCCGGCGCGCCCCGCTTGATGATCCCGGCCTTCTCGCCGGCGATCGCGGTCAGGGTGTCGCCCAGAAATTCGCGGTGGTCGATGTCGACCGGGGCGATGACGCTGACCTTGGGCGTGACGACGTTGGTGGCGTCGAGAATTCCGCCGAGCCCGACCTCGACGATGCACAGGTCGGCCGGGACCTCGGCGAACGCGACCAGGGCCGCGGCCGTGGTGATTTCGAAGAAGGTGATCGGCTGGCCGGCGTTGGCGGCCTCGACGCGGTCCAGCACGTCGGCCAGGTGGGCGTCGGTGATCAGGGTCCCGGCCAGGCGGATGCGCTCGGCGAAGCGAACCAGGTGGGGCGAGGTGAAGACGTGGACCTTGAGCCCCGCCGCCTCGGCCATGGCCCGGAGATAGGCGACCGTCGAGCCCTTGCCGTTGGTGCCGGCCACGTGGATCACCGGCGGCAGGCGGTCCTGCGGATCGCCCAGCGCCGCGCACAGCCGCCGCATCCGGTCCAGCGACAGGTCGATCAGCTTGGGATGCAGGGCCTTCAGCCGCTCGAGAGCGGCGTCGTGCGCGCGGAGGTGTTCGGTCATTCTCGTCTCCTCCTCACCCGCCTAGCGGGGGAGGTGGCGCGGCGCCAATAGGCGACGTGACGGAGGGGGCGCTTCGGAGGCGGCAAGCGCCCCCTCCACCGCTTCGCGGTCCCCCTCCCCCGTTTCACGGGGGAGGATGAAAGAGCGCCTTACGCCGCCTTGCGGCCGCGGCCCATCATCAGGGTGCCGAGGACCGAGCCCAGCACCGCCGGCAGGTCCTTGCGGTGGGTGACGCGGTCGACCATGCCCTTCTCGACCAGATATTCCGAGCGTTGGAAGCCCGGCGGCAGGGTCTCGCGGATGGTCTGCTCGATGACGCGCGGGCCGGCGAAGCCGATCAGGGCGCCCGGCTCGGCCAGGTGGATGTCGCCGAGCATGGCGTAGGAGGCGGTGACGCCGCCGGTGGTCGGGTCGGTGAGGACCACGACGTAAGGCAGGGCCGCGTCCTTCAGCTCGTTGATCGCCAGCGTGGTGCGAGCCATCTGCATCAGCGACAGCGCGCCTTCCTGCATCCGGGCACCGCCGGCGGCGGTGAAGGCGATCAGCGGGACTTCACGGTCCAGCGCGGCCTTGGCGGCGGCGATGAAGCCCTCGCCAGCGGCCATGCCCAGCGAGCCGCCCATGAAGGCGAAGTCCTGGACCAGCACCACGGCGTCGGCGCCGCCGACCTTGCCGTAGCCGATGGCCATGGCGTCCGGCTCGCCGGTCGCCTTGCGGGCCGCGATCAGGCGGTCCTTGTAGGGCTTGCCGTCCGAGAAGTGCAGCGGATCCTCGGGCACCGAGGGGGTCGGCAGGGCTTCGTACTGGCCGTCGTCGAAGGTGAACTTGAAGCGGGCTTCCGGCCCGATCCGCATGTGGCGACCGGCCGGCGTGACCCACAGGGCCGCCTCCAGGTCGGAGCGGAAGATCATCTCGCCCGTGTCGGGGCACTTGACCCAAAGGTTCTCGGGCGTCTCGCGCTTGGCGAACGCGCCGCGCACGCCCGGTGCGATCCGCGACAGCCAGCCGCCTCGGCGGTCAGTCGCCACTTTTTTCTCGCCCTTTTTCGGGTCCTGGGGTTCAGCCATAGCCATAGCCTTAGAGCCTCACTTCGTCCCGACTCGCGCCGAACGCACAGCCTTAGCCAGCTCCGACGCCTTGAGAAGAACCTTCTCGGTCACGTTTTCGTTCAACTTGGCCGCCGACTCGATTTCATCGACCAGCGCGGAGCCCACAACGGCGGCGTCGGCCACGCGGGCCACCTCGGCGGCGCGTTCGGCCGTGCGGATGCCAAAGCCCACGGCGACCGGCAGGCCCGAGGCCTTGCGGATGCGCTCGACGGCCGGGGCCACCGCATCGGCGTCGGCTTCTTTCACGCCGGTCACCCCGGCGACCGAGACGTAATAGACGAAGCCCGAGGTGCGGCGGATCACGGCCGGCAGGCGCTTGTCGTCCGTCGTCGGCGAGGCGAGACGGATCAGCGCCAGACCTTCGGCTTCCAGCGCGTCCGACAGCGGATCGGCCTCTTCGGGCGGGCAGTCGACGACGATCAGGCCGTCGACGCCAGCGTCGTTGGCCTGTTTGGCGAAGGTTTCGAAGCCGCGGTTCACCAGCGGGTTCAGATAGCCCATCAGGATGATCGGCGTGTCCTGGTCGCCCTCGCGGAAGGCGCGGACGATGTCCAGCGTGCCGTTCAGCGTCATCTTCTGGGCGAGAGCGCGCTGGCTGGCGCGCTGGATGGTCGGCCCCTCGGCCATCGGGTCCGAGAACGGGAAGCCCAGCTCGATCAGGTCGGCGCCGGCGCCCGGCAGGCCCTTGACGATCTCGAGCGCGGTCGCCGCGTCCGGATCCCCGGCCATCACATAGGCCACGAAGGCCGCGCGGCCCTCGGCCTTCAGCGCCGCGAAACGGCGGTCGATACGGTCTTTGGTCAAAGTCTCGTCTACCCTAGATCGCCATAGCCTAGATGGTGCGCCCGAGGGCGTCGGCCACGGTGAAGATGTCCTTGTCGCCCCGGCCCGACAGGCAGAGCACGATGACGCCGCCCTCGCCGATCTCCTTGGCCAGTTGCGGCAGCTTGGCCAGGGCGTGGGCGCTTTCCAGGGCCGGAATGATGCCCTCGAGTTCGGCGCACAGCTGGAAGGCCTGCAGGGCCTCGTCGTCGGTGCAGGTCAGGTACTGGGCCCGGCCGATGTCGTGCAGGAACGAGTGCTCCGGCCCGATGCCCGGATAATCGAGGCCCGCCGAGATCGAGTGGGCGTCGAGAATCTGGCCGTCCTCGTCCTGCAGCAGGTAGGTCTTGTTGCCGTGCAGCACGCCCGGGCGGCCGCCGGTCAGGGACGCGGCGTGCTTGTCGGTCTCCAGGCCGTGGCCCGAGGCCTCGACGCCGTAGATCTTGACGCTCTCGTCGGCCAGGAACGGGTGGAACATGCCGATGGCGTTCGATCCGCCGCCGACGCAGGCGACGACCGCGTCCGGAAGGCGGCCTTCCAGTTCCTGGATCTGCTGGCGGGTCTCGGTCCCGATCACCGCCTGGAAATCTCGAACCATGGCCGGATAGGGGTGCGGACCGGCGGCGGTGCCGATCATGTAATAGGTGTCGTGGACGTTGGTGACCCAGTCACGCATCGCCTCGTTCATGGCGTCCTTCAGGGTCGCCGCGCCCGAGGTCACCGGTCGCACTTCGGCGCCCAACAGGTTCATGCGGAAGACGTTGGGCTTTTGCCGGGCGACGTCGACGGCGCCCATATAGACGACGCAGGGCAGGCCGAAGCGGGCCGTCACGGTCGCCGACGCCACGCCGTGCTGGCCGGCGCCGGTCTCGGCGATGATCCGGGTCTTGCCCATGCGCTGGGCCAGCAGGATCTGGCCCATGCAGTTGTTGATCTTGTGCGCGCCGGTGTGATTCAGCTCCTCGCGCTTGAAATAGATCTTCGCGCCGCCGAAATGCTTCGAAAGCCGCTCGGCGAAATAGAGCGGGCTAGGGCGGCCCACATAGTGGGTCAGGTAGCCCTTCAGCTCCTTCTGGAAGCTGGGATCATTCTTGGCTTCCGTGTAGGCCCGGTCCAGCTCGAGCACGAGCGGCATCAGGGTCTCGGCCACATAGAGGCCGCCGTAGTCACCGAAACGGCCCTTGGCGTCGGGGTAAGCCGACCAATCGTTGGGCTTGGCAGGAACGTTCAAGATCGTCTTCCGAGCTGCGCTTTTCAGGTTTAGGCGCGTTTGACGGCGTCGAGAAACGCCGTGATCAGAGCCGGGTCCTTTAGGCCGGGACCGCGCTCCACGCCAGAGGAAACGTCCACCAGCGGGGCGCCGGAGGCCTTGACGGCCGCGCCCACGTTCCAGGGATCCAGCCCGCCAGCCAGGAAATGCGGGCGAGAAAATCGCCGGCCGGCCAGCAGTTCCCAGTCGAATCTCGCGCCGGTGCCGCCGGGTAGGGCGGAACCCTCCACGGGTTTGGCGTCGAACATCAGGTGCTCGACGACGCCATCGAAGGCGTTGGCTTGATCCACGTCCGAGGCGCTGGAAACCGAGAAGGCCTTGATGACGCCGACGCCGGCCCGGGCGGCGATTTCGCGGACCCGCGACGGGGTTTCCTTGCCGTGCACCTGGATCAGGTCGGGGCGCATGGTCGCCATCAGGCGGTCGACCAGGGCGTCGTCGGGATCGACGGTGACGGCGACGGTCTTCACGCCGCGGCCGCGAACCGGCTCGACGAGGCGAGCGGCGGTCTCGGGCGTGATGTTGCGCGGGCTCTTCTCGAAGAAGATGAAGCCCAGGAACGCCGCCCCGCCGTCGAAGGCGGCCTTCACCGTCTCGGGGGTCGACAGTCCGCAGATCTTGGCCGTGGTCATTGGCGGGGAGTTACGTTCGGGAAGCGCCCGACGCAAGCCCAGCAAATCTCATTGGCCCTCCTATTGCCCATGCTACTGCAACGTGAAGACCCCGTTCACGGCCCGCCATTCCTGCGGCCCGATCAGCCGGTTGTGGGCGACCCGGACCGAGTGCAGCACCCCGTCCAGCTCCCGGGCCCAGAAGTCGAGAAAGCCCTTCAGGGTCGGGAATTTGGGAGCCAGGTCGTAGTCCTGCCAGAGATAGAGCTGCAGCAGGTGGGGATGGTCGGGCAGGTGATAGTGAATCTCGGCCGTCGTCAGGCCGTAGCCTTGCAGTTGCCGTTCGAACGCACTGGTCGCCATCGAAAACGCTCCGATAAACGCGGACGAATTGAAAGCTTCCGCCCGCGGCGTGAGTCGCTCAAGGGACGCGTTGTCGCGGGGGTGAGCTAAGCGTTGAGGCGCCTGTTTCTTGCCCCCTCCGCGCCTGCGGCGCTCCTCCCCCGGAGGGGGAAGAAGGATTGTGCGCGCGTCTTCCGCCCCCTCCGGGGGCGGACGGCCGCGAAGCGGCCAGGTGGGGGCAAGTGACATCGGCTTCACGCGGTTCACCGCTGAAGTTGGTTGGGGAGGCGACGGAGCGGCCGGGCGAACCCGGAGACCGTGATGGTTTGTGTGTTTCGGCTCGCTTGTCCGCTCCGCCAGGCTGTTCTCTGCCGTGAGGACGGCGGGCGTGAGCGTTRTCTGCTCGGGCCTCCGYTACCCCCGGACGGGCGTGGACCAACTGGATCGGCTACTCCGTCTCCAGCTCGGCGATCCACGATAGGCGGTTTTGGATCGATCACCGCCCTGTCGCTCCGCGCTCGGCTAACCCCTCGGCCTTCGTGTGGTCCCGGATCTATCCACGAACAGACCACCACCCGAACCGAGGCGGCGCCCACGCGGCCCCGCTCAACCTATCCCCATCGCCGCTTTGGGCCGGATCCAAGCGCCCTCCCCTTGCGACGGGGACAGSRWTGATTGTGCAGCGGGATTCAACGCGGATCATTCAGACRCGCGTAAAAGTGAGAAGKCGTTGATTTYGCTGGKTTCGATCTCGCGARCGCCGGGGATACAGCCCGCTCAATCCCCGTGAATCTCCCTGAATCCCTCTCTCTGAGAGAGAGGGAGGGGCCCAYGCGMAGCRTGGGAGGGTGAGTGGTTACACCCTTAGCCGGCGTGCCGGCACATCGCCCGCAACGGCGCCCAAGATCGTCCAGGGGCTTCGCCTACCCACTCACCCTCCCACCGCCTCCGGCGGCGGGCCCCTCCCTCTCTCCATGAGAGAGGGGTTCCGGTGAGCGTCCTTGCTTGGGTGAGAAACCCTTCCCTCCAGGAAAGGAGCCCTCCTTACATCTCACGGCGAGACGATCGCAGGGCTGATCAGGTCACTCAAGGACGACGCTCCGCGTCGCCGCGCGCGGCCGCCGGAGGCGGTCCTTGACTGACCTGATCAGCCCTGCACAGCCCTGCAC
>NZ_JBFUJD010000080.1:0-25657 GCF_056401555.1 Caulobacter sp. P4_E5 | reverse complement strand
GGATATCGCCGAGGCCGAAACTTGGCCTATCGCAGCGCAAACGGAATCGCCGCCAACGTCCTGCTCAATTCGGCGACGCGGCGCTTTAAGATCACAACAGGATCTCTCCATGCCCCAGATCAACCGCTCCCTTCGTCGCGCCCTGACCGTGTCGTGCGGCCTGACCGCCCTCGCCTCGGCCCTGGCCGTTGCTCCGGCCGCCTTCGCCCAAGAGACCAAGGTCGGCGAAGTGATCATCACCGCTCAGAAGCGCAGTGAAAACCTGCAGGACGTGCCGGTCTCGGTCGCCGCCATCGGTGGCGAGAAGCTTCAGTCCACCTTCGCCGCAGGCGACGACATCCTGGCCCTGTCGGCCAAGGCCCCCGGCCTCTACGCCGAGTCCTCGAACGGCCGCGCCGCTCCGCGCTTCTACATCCGCGGCCTGGGCAACGCCGACTTCGACCTGGCCGCCTCGCAGCCGGTGTCGATCATCCAGGACGAAGTCGTCCTCGAGAACGTCGTCCTGAAGAGCTCGCCGATCTATGACCTCGACCACGTCGAAGTCCTGCGCGGCCCGCAAGGCACGCTGTTCGGCCGCAACACCACCGCCGGCATCGTCAAGTTCGACACCGTCAAGCCGAGCGAAGAGTTCAAGGGTCGCGCCAGCGCGTCCTACGGCAGCTACAATACGATGACCTTCGACGGCGGCGTCGGCGGCGCCATCGTCCCGGGGAAGGTCGCCGCGCGCGCCTCGCTCCTGATCCAGCATCGCGACAACTGGATCGACAACGCCTACACTAAGAAGAACGACGCCCTGGGCGGCTTCGACGAACGCGCCGCCCGCCTGCAGGTGCTGTTCACCCCCACCGACCAGCTGAGCGCCCTGTTCAATGTCCACGGCCGCGACCTGGACGGCACCGCCGCCGTGTTCCGCGCCAACATCCTGACCAAGGGCTCGAACAAGCTCAACGGCAACTACGACCGCGACACGGTCTATTTCGACGCCGGCGCCGGCAATCCCCAGAACTACAAGGGCGTCGGCGCGTCGGCCAACGTCCAGTACGACTTCGGCGGCGCGACGCTGACCTCGATCACCGCCTATGAGAACACTCACGGCTCCAGCCGCGGCGACATCGACGGCGGCAACCCGACTGGTCCGGGCTTCATCCCGTTCCAGTCGGAAAGCATCGACGGCATCAAGAACCTGTTCCAGTGGACCCAGGAAGTCCGGCTGGCCAGCGACACGGACGGCCCGCTGAGCTGGCAGGTCGGCGGCTTCTACTTCGACACCAAGTACGACATCGCCACCAACCCGTTCTTCGCGCCGATCACCACCCTGCGCCAGAAGAACAAGGCGTGGGCGGCGTTCGGCCAAGCCTCGTACAAGGTCAGCGACCAGCTGACCCTGACGGGCGGCCTGCGCTACACCGACGACGACAAGGATATGAACGTGGTGTCGGGCCCGAACCCGGCCGCGCCGGTCTCGGTGTCGGACTCGAAGGTCAGCTGGGATCTGTCAGCCTTCTACAAGGTCGACGAGGACGTCAGCGTCTACGCCAAGGTCGCCTCGGGCTTCCGCGGCCCGTCGATCCAGGGCCGTGACATCGCCTTCTTCTCGCCGGCCTCGGCCGCCAAGTCGGAGACGATCATGTCGTACGAGCTAGGCCTGAAGAGCGAGCTGATGGACCGCCGCATCCGTCTGAACGGCGCGGTCTTCGCCTATACCATCGACGATCCGCAGTTCAGCGCCGTCGGCGGCGGCAGCAACTCCAACCGCCTGATCAACGCCAAGAAGGGCGAGGCCTATGGCCTGGAGCTGGACAGCGAGTTCGTGGTCACCCCGAACTTCGTCGTCACGGCCGGCTACAGCTACGCCCACACCAAGATCAAGGACAGCACCCTGGCCGTCGCGCCTTGCGCGGCCTGCACCGTCACCGACACCTTGAACGCCGCCGGCCAGGCGCTCGTGAACGGCAACCCGTTCCCGAACGCGCCGAAGTACACCTTCGACTTCACCGCCCGCTACGCCTATCCGGTCGCCTCGGGCGAGCTGTTCGCCTTCACCGACTGGAAGGTCCAGGGCTATACGAACCTGTTCCTGTATCAGTCGAAGGAGTTCTACTCGAAGGGTGACTTCGAGGGCGGCCTGAAGCTGGGCTACGCCAACAAGGAAGGCGGCTGGGAAGTCGCGGCCTTTGCTCGCAACATCACCAACGAAAGCAACATCAAGGGCGCGATCGACTTCAACAACCTGACGGCGTTCGTCAACGAACCGCGCGTCATCGGCGTCTCGCTGGACGCTCGCTTCTAAGACCTTTCGGGGTTTGAAATTGGAAGGCCGGGGAGCGATCCCCGGCCTTTTCCTTTTTGAGCTAGCTCTTCAAGCCGTGGCCGCTGACGGGGATGGTCTCGAAGTGCTGCGGGAAACCCGCGATGATCGGCCGGGCCTTGGCGATCGCCGCCTGTACGGCTGGCAGCTTCAGCGAGGCGGCGTGGGCGTCCTTGTCGGTCCACACCTCGGTGATCCACAGCGCGTCGGCATTGGCCGGGTCCTTGGCGATCACGTAGCTGAGGCAGCCAGGCATGTCCCCGGTGCTCCCGCCAAGGATCGCCAGCAGGTCGTCGCGCTTGCCCGGCGCGGCGAGCATCTGGCCGATCAATCCGTACATGGGCGTCTTCTCCTGGGCTTGGGTCGTGGACGAAAGCGCGGCCAGCGCCAGGCCGCCGGCCAGCGCCCCGCGTCGATCGATCATCGTATTCGTCATGTGCTGGTTCCCTCCGCTCGCGCACTGTCGCCAAGCGCGGACCGGATCATGTCAGCATCCGCAGACGCCAGCGCCGCGCCGAGTCCCAGGAGGTGCAGGGTGTTGAGGCAAGACGGCAAGCCGGGCGGTCGGATCACCCGCACCCGCTCCCGCCAAGCCGGGGCCTCGACCAGATCCAGCGGCGCGATGATCGCGCCCCGCCCGGCCGCGCAGCTCTCCATCGCCTCCTCGATCTCACCGGCATGGTCCAGCCGGCGCAGGTTATCGGGCTGGCGGCCGAACACAGTCTCGAACCAATGGCCGAAGACGAACTCGTACTCGTCATAGGTGGCGAAGGTCGTCGCCGCCATTGCCTCCAGATCGACGGGTTCGACGGTTGAGCTGGCGATCGCCAGGACGATTTCCTCTTCGGCCAGCGGCTTGGACTGGACCGGGGCGGCGGTGACCGGCCGATAGGTCACGCCCAGGTCTGCCCCGCCGCTCGACACCGCCGCCAGCACCGCCTCGTGCGTGCCGAACGTCAGCTCAAGCGGCCGGTCGGCGGGTAGGCTCCGCATCAAGCCCGGCGCCAGGCGATAGCGCCCGAACGCCGAAACCGTGGCGATCCGCAGCGGCCGCAAGGCGGGATCCTCCTGGCTCAGCCGCCAGCGAGTGCGTTCCACCTCGTCCAAGGCCCGGCCGATGGATTCGAACAAGGCCTGGCCCGCGGGTGTCAGCCGCAGCGCCCGGCCCGCCCGCTCGAACAGCGGCCGCCCGATCTCGGCCTCGAAGCGCTTGAGGTCGTGGTGGATGGCTGGCGGCGACTTGCCCAGGCGAGGGCTGGCCGCCGCGATGCCACCGGCCGCGGCCACCGCGTGAAACACCGCCGCCCGGCGCAGGTCCGCGTGCCGCATGATTTCGGAATCCGAAAGGAAAAGCCTCTTCGTTCGAAATATCCCCGACCGCCGTTCGCCGCTAGCTCTTCCGCAGGAGGAGCTCATGACCCGACGCCATTTCTGGATCGCCATCCTCGGCGCGCTGTCGCTGGCCAGCGGCGCCCGCGCCCAGTCGCCGACCGCCGCCTTCCTGTTCGCCTACGATATCGATCGCGGCCAGCAGGACGCTTTCGAGGCCGGCTATGCGGCGCATCTGGGCTGGCACGCCGCCCATGGCGATACCCTGCCCTGGTACGGCTGGTACGTGACCGGCGGGCCAAGGACCGGACTGTTCATCGACGGAACCTTCGGGATCCCGTTCGCCGCCATGGATCGTCGGGTCGATCCGGCGGGCGACGGCGCCGACATGGCGGCCAAGGTCCTGCCGTTCGCCAAGGCGCGGATCTATTCGGCGCTGGAGTTTTGGCCCGAGGTCAGCACGGCTCGCACGCTCGAGGATCGCAAGCCCAGCGCGGTGCTCGACGCCTATGCCGTCAAAGTCGCGCCCGCCAATGTCGCCGCGTTCGAGATCGCCCTAGCCGACGCGGCCGGAGACGGAAAAGGCCTTCCACAGAGTTGGTATCGCCTGGTCAGCGGTGGCCCTGCGGGCGGCTATCTCCTGCTGGTTCCCCGTCAGACCTGGGCGGAGCTCGCCGGCCGACCACGCGATCTCGCGGGCTTGCTGACGGCGACCTACGGCCCCGGCGCGACCAAGGCGGTCGCCCAGGTCGACAGCGTCGAGATCGAGAGCTGGTCGTACAAGCCCAAGCTCAGCCGCCTGCCCTAGCGGGGCTTGCACTCGCCCTCGGCCGTGACGCTGACGCCCTTGGCCGCCGCCTCGCAGGCGTTGCCGTAGGTCTTGCCGTCGCAGCCGCACACCGGCTTGTAGATCCGCGTGCAGACCTGCGGCGCCTTTCTGCAGACGCCGGCTGCGTCGGCGATCCGCCCGCAGACGCCCGGCTCCATCTGGCAAGTAAGGCCCGCCTGGCATTGGAAGCCCGCGAAGCCGCCGCACATGCCGCCTTCGGCGACCGGCGTCCTCGGCGACTGGGCTGGCGGCGTTCCCGTCCCCGGCGCGGTCGATCCCGGCGCGCTGCACGCGGTCAGCAGGATCACGGCGAAGCAGGCGAGCAGACGGCGCATGGAAGACCTCCGATAGACGGGCCGGCCTGTTGAACGCGCGAGCCACCCCTTGGGACGTCCATGGGCGCCGCGCAACGTTTTTGCCGGCAAATGCGCCCGACGGACGCCGTTCGACTTGATAACCCGGTTCTTTTCGTCTGTCCTTCCCGCCTCTTCGAGAGTCGGGGTTTTTCATGATCAGATGGCGTAACGCGGCGACCGCCGTGAGCCTGCTCGCGCTGGGGCTTTCGGCCTGCGCGACGACCGGGACCGGTGGTCCCGCCAAGACGTCCGCCGCACCTGCCAAGCCGGCCGAAAAGGCTGAGGCCAAGCCGCTGCCCAAGGGCCTGGATGGCCAAGCCTCGACCGGCTTCCCGTCGACCTATCAGCCGTTTCCCTCGCGGGCCACGGCCTTTGTCGGCGCCACCATCCTGACCGCGACCGGCCAGCAGATCGAGAACGGCGTTGTCTTCGTCTCGGGCGGCAAGATCACAGCCGTCGGCGGTCCCGACACCCCGATCCCGGCCGACGTCGCGGTGATCGACGCCAAGGGCAAGTGGATCACCCCCGGCATCATCGACGCCCACAGCCACCTGGGCGTCTATCCCTCTCCCGGCGTCCAGGCCCGTTCGGACGGCAACGAAGCCACCGACCCGAACACCGCCCAGGTCTGGGCCGAGCACTCGGTCTGGCCGCAGGATCCCGGCTTCAACCGGGCCCGCGCCGGCGGCGTGACCACGCTGCAGATCCTCCCCGGCTCGGCCAACCTGTTCGGCGGTCGCTCGGTGACCTTGAAGAACGTCCCGGCCCTGACCACCCAGGCCATGAAGTTCCCCGACGCGCCCTACGGCCTGAAGATGGCCTGCGGCGAGAATCCCAAGCGCGTCTACGGCGGCAAGAGCCGCTCGCCCTCCACGGCGATGGGCAACGTCTTCGGCTATCGCAAGGCCTGGATCGACGCGGCCGACTATGCCCGCAAGTGGGACGATTTCCGCGCCAAGCAGCAGAAGAACGAGAAGGCCGATCCGCCCAAGCGCGACCTGCAGCTGGAGACCCTGGCCGGCGTCCTGAAGGGCGAGATCCTGGTGCAGAACCACTGCTATCGGGCCGACGAAGAGGCCACGATGATCGATATCGCCAAGGAGTTTGGCTACAAGATCACGATGTTCCACCACGCGATCGAGAGCTACAAGATCGCCCCCTTGCTGGCCAAGGAAGGCATCTGCTCGGCCACCTGGGCCTCGTGGACGGGCTTCAAGATGGAAAGCCTGGACGGCATCGACGCCAACGCCGCCATCCTGTGGAAGAACGGCGCCTGCGTCGTCATCCACTCCGACGATCCGATCATGACCCAGCGGCTGAACCAGGAAGCCGCCATCGCCATGACGGCCGGCAACAAGCTGGGCTTCGGCATCAGCCGGGCCGAGGCGATCAAGTGGATCACCGCCAACCCGGCCAAGGCCATGGGCATCGCCGACAAGACCGGCTCGCTGGAGCCCGGCAAGGCCGCCGACCTGGTGGTCTGGAGCCGCGACCCGTTCAGCGTCTACGCCCAGGCCGAGAAGGTCTTCATCGACGGCGCGCTGATCTACGACCGCCAGGACAAGCGCTTCCAGCCCAAGTCCGATTTCGAGCTCGGCCAGCCCGGCCAGGGAGCATTCAACTGATGATCCGGTCCCTGCTTCTCGCCAGCGCCGCCTGCGCCCTGGCTCTTCCGGCGGCCGCCCAGACGGTCGCCATCGTCAACGCTCGCATCGAGCCGGTCTCCAGCGCCGCCATCCCGGCCGGGACCCTGGTGATCAAGGACGGCAAGATCGCCGCCCTCGGCGCCAATGTCGCCATTCCGGCCGGCGCCACGGTGATCGACGCCAAGGGCGGGGTCGTCACGCCCGGCCTGGTCGCCCCGTCGTCGAACCTGTCGGCTTCCGAGATCAGCGGCGTCCGTGAGACCCGCGACGACGGCACCGGCAGCAACCTGAGCGCCGCCTTCGACATCGCCTACAGCGTCAATCCGGCCTCGCCGATGATCGGCCTGGCCCGTGACGGCGGCGTCACCAGCTCGGCCGTCGTCCCGGTGCTGTCCGGCACCGGCGGCGGCGCTGGCGAGCACGCCGACGACGGCGTGGTCGAGGAGATGACCGCCGGCAAGGACGGTTCGGGCGATCCGCCGCTGTTCGGCGGCCAGGCCGCGTTCATCCGCCTGAAGGCCGGTTCGCCCGACATCGTCGAGGCCTCCAAGTTGGCCGTCACCGTCTCGCTGGGCGAGAGCGGGGCCCGGGCGGCCGGCGGCTCGCGCGGCGCCGACCTCGTCCTGATCCGCTCGGCGCTCGAGGACGCTCGCGCCTTCGCCAGCCGCCGCGCGGCCTTCGAGCAGGGCGCGACCCGCGACTTTGGCCTGTCGCGCCTGGACTTGGCGGCCCTGATCCCGGTCGTGCAGGGCAAGACGCCGCTGCTGATCCGCGTCTCCCGCGCCGCCGACATCCGCCAGGCCCTGAAGCTGGCGGCCGAGGAGAAGATCAAGGTCGTCCTCGAAGGCGTCGAGGAAGGCTGGATGGTCGCCGCCGAGATCGCCAAGGCCGGCGTGCCGGTCATCGTCGATCCGCAGGCCGACCTGCCCGACAGCTTCGAGGCCCTGGGCTCGCGGCTCGACAACGCCGCCCGCCTGAACGCCGTCGGGGTCTCGGTGGCGATCAACGGGGCGCGGGACTTCAACAATCTGCGCCAGGAGCGACTGAACGCCGGTCTGGCGGTGGCCAACGGCCTGCCCTACGCCGCCGGCCTGGCTTCGGTGACCCTGACGCCGGCCAAGATCTGGGGCCAGGACGGCAAGATCGGCTCGCTGGACGTGGGCAAGATCGCCGACGTGGTGGTCTGGAACGGCGACCCGCTAGAGACGACCAGCTGGCCGCTGAACGTCTTCGTCGGCGGCGTCGAGCAGCCGAAGGACAGCCGCCAGAGCCAGCTGCGCGACCGCTACGCGACCACCGACGCCAGCGGCTATCCGCCGGCCTACCGCTAGAACCGCTGATCCGCCCCCAGTTCGCTGGGGGCGGATTTCGCTTTTCAGGGGAAGGCGGTGAGGCCATACGAGGCCCCCGCGTTCGAATCGCCTAGACTTGCCCTGATGTCCTCCGAAAAGATCCCCTCCCTGTTCGACGACGACGCCCTGGCGCCCGTCCCCGCCGCGCCGTTCCAGGCCAGCGTGGAGCCGCACGTCGAACCGACGCCGCGCCCGATGCCGCCGCCGCCTCCTTCGTCGAAGGCGGCCCCGCCGCCGCCGGCCGGCAAGGCCAGCGCGCCCGGCGACTATTCGGCCGCCGACATCGAGGTGCTGGAAGGCCTGGAGCCGGTCCGCAAGCGTCCGGGCATGTACATCGGCGGCACCGACGAGCGGGCGCTGCATCACCTGTTCGCCGAAGTCCTCGACAACTCGATGGACGAGGCCGTGGCCGGCTTCGCCAAGACCATCGAGGTCAAGTTCGACGCCGACGGCTTCCTGTCGGTCAAGGACGACGGGCGCGGCATGCCCGTGGACCCGCACCCGAAATACCCCGGCAAGTCGGCGCTGGAGGTCATCATGACCGTCCTGCACGCCGGCGGTAAGTTCACCGGCAAGGCCTATGAGACCTCCGGCGGCCTGCACGGCGTCGGCGCCAGCGTCGTCAACGCCCTGTCCGAGCGGGTCGAGGTCACGGTCTGGCGCGACGGCTTCGAGCACCTGCAAGTCTTCTCGCGCGGCAAGCCGCTGGGTCCGATCCAGCAACTGGGCCCATCGCGCAAGAAGGGCACCATGGTGCGCTTCAAGCCCGACGACGAGATCTTCGGCGAAGGCGTGGCGTTCAAGCCGGCCCGCCTGTACCGGATGGCCCGCTCCAAGGCCTATCTGTTCCGCGGCGTGCAGATCAAATGGTCCTGCGATCCCTCCCGCATCCATGACCAGACCCCGCCCGAGGCCACCTTCCACTTCCCCAACGGCCTGGCCGACTTCCTGGCCGAGCGGACCAAGGGCCTGAACACCGTCACGCCCGAGAGCTTCTCGGGCCGCATCGAGCGCCAGGGCGAGGCCGGCGCCGTCGAGTGGGCCGTGACCTGGACGCCGCAGGGCTTCGGCGAGCACGACGGCTTCATGCAGTCGTACTGCAACACGGTCCCGACCCCCGAAGGCGGCACCCACGAGAGCGGCTTCCGCGCCGCCCTGACCCGCGGCCTCAAGGCCTATGCCGAGCTCAAGGGCGAGAAGCGCGGCGCGATCATCACCGCCGACGACGTCGTCGCCCAGGCCGGGGCCCTGATCTCGGTGTTCATCAAGAACCCGGAATTCCAGGGCCAGACCAAGGAGAAGCTGTCGACCTCGGAGGCCCAGCGCTTCGTCGAGGCCTCGCTGCGCGACCCGTTCGACCTGTGGCTGTCCTCGAGCCCGAAGAACGCCCAGGCCCTGCTGGAATTCGTCATCGAGCGGGCCGAGGAGCGCCTAAAGCGCCGCAAGGACAAGGAGGTCACCCGCGCCTCCGCCACCCGCAAGCTGCGCCTGCCCGGCAAGCTGGCCGACTGCGCCGGCGGCGCGGTCGACGGCGCCGAGCTGTTCATCGTCGAAGGCGACAGCGCCGGCGGCTCGGCCAAGCAGGCCCGCGACCGCAAGTACCAGGCCATCCTGCCCCTGCGCGGCAAGATCCTGAACGTCGCCTCGGCCAGCGGCGAGAAGTTCACCGCCAACAAGGAGCTGTCGGACCTGATGCTGGCCCTGGGGGCTCAGGGCGGGAACAAGTATCGCGAGGAAGACCTCCGCTACGACCGCATCATCATCATGACCGACGCCGACGTCGACGGCGCCCACATCGCCAGCCTGTTGATCACCTTCTTCTACCGGACCATGCCGGACGTGATCCGCCAGGGTCACCTCTATCTGGCCCTGCCGCCGCTGTACCGCATCGCCCACGGCGGCAAGAGCGAGTACGCCCGCGACGACGGCCACAAGGACGAGCTGCTGGCCACGGTGTTCAAGGGCAAGAAGCCCGAGATCAGCCGCTTCAAGGGCCTGGGCGAGATGATGGCCGCCCAGCTGAAGGAGACCACCATGGACCCCAAGAAGCGCACCCTGGCCCGCGTCACCCTGCCCCGCCACGAGGAAAGCGTCGAGGAACTGGTCGAGACCCTGATGGGCCGCAAGCCCGAGCTGCGCTTCCGCTTCATCCAGGAAAACGCCGAGTTCGCGACCGCGGACCTGGATCTGTAGGTCCGGTCACTGGCCCCCTCCGCGCCTGCGGCGCTCCTCCCCCGGAGGGGGAAGAAGGTCATACCCTTCCGCCCCCTKCGGGGGCGGACGGCCGCGAAGCGGCCAGGTGGGGGCAAGTGACATCGGCTTCACGCGGTTCACCGCTGAAGTTGGTTGGGGAGGCGACGGAGCGGCCGGCGAACCCGGAGACCGTAAGGGTTTGTATGTTTCGGCTCGCTTACCGCTCCGCCAGGCTGTTCTCTGCCGTGAGGACGACGGGCGTGAGCGTTGTCTGCTCGGGCCTCCGTTACCCCCGGACGGGCGTGGACCAACTGGATCGGCTACTCCGTCTCCAGCTCGGCGATCCACGATAGGCGGTTTTGGATCGATCACCGCCCTGTCGCTCCGCGCTCGCCTCTCCACGGCCCTTCCCGGGATCCCGGATCTATCCAACGAACAGAYCCCGGTCCGRACCGCTTCGAGACCACGCGGCCCCGCTCAACCTATCCCCATCGCCGCTTTGGGCCGGATCCAAGCGCCCTCCCCTTGCGACGGGGACAGCGATGATTGTGCAGGGGTTCTGAACGCGGATCATTCAGACGCGCGTAAAAGTGAGAAGTCGTTGATTTCGTTGGGTTCGGTTTCGCGAATGCCGGGGATACAGCCCGCTCAATCCCCGTACTTCCTTCTCCCCTTGCGGGAGAAGGTGTCGCCGGAGGCGACGGATGAGGGGTCGATAGTCCTGTCGGCTTGGCGCCCAGCATCCACTGCCTCAGCAGCGTCTCCGTCCATCAACCCCTCACCCGCCCCGCTTCGCGGGCCACCCTCTCCCGCAAGGGGAGAGGGATTTGGTGAGCGCCCTCGATCGGATTGAACACGCGGAAGAAAGGAACACCCCCGCCCCTCCAACGTTGCCGCCCCATGGCGTCGGCTCCCAAGACCAGCGGTTCGCACAAGGTGGTGTTCGCGGCCCTGGCCGGGAACCTGGCCATCGCCGTGACCAAGTTTGTCGCCGCCCTGCTGACTGGCTCGTCGGCCATGCTGACCGAGGCCATCCACTCCACCGTCGACACCGGCAACCAGGGCCTGCTGCTGCTGGGCCTGGCCCGCGCCGGCCGGCCGCCCAGCCAGACCCATCCGTTCGGCTACGGCATGGAGCTGTATTTCTGGTCGTTCGTGGTGTCGCTGATGATCTTCGCCCTGGGCGGGGCGGTGTCGGTCTATCAGGGCGTCCACAAGATCATCGAACCCGAGGCGATCGACCGCGCCTGGATCAACTTCCTGGTCATCGGCCTGGCCGTGCTGTTCGAGGGCGGCTCGTTCCTGGTGGCCTGGCGCGAGTTCAAGACCGTGCGCGGCGACATCCCGTTCTTTCGCGCCCTGAAGGGCAGCAAGGACCCGGCGATCTTCGCCGTGCTGCTCGAGGACGGCGCGGCCCTGCTGGGCCTGGCCGTCGCCGCCCTGGGCGTGGCCGGT
The DNA here is from genome assembly GCF_056401555.1 of Caulobacter sp. P4_E5. Taxonomy (NCBI): domain Bacteria; kingdom Pseudomonadati; phylum Pseudomonadota; class Alphaproteobacteria; order Caulobacterales; family Caulobacteraceae; genus Caulobacter; species Caulobacter sp. P4_E5. The sequence continues at coordinate 14,189 of NZ_JBFUJD010000080.1, read as the reverse complement.
TCGGTCGCGGGCCTGGCTTGGGCCGACGGCGCGGCCTCGGTGGCGATCGGCGTGCTCCTGGTGCTGGTCGCCGGCTTCCTGGCCAACGAGACCCGCAGCCTGCTGACCGGCGAGGCCGCCGCCCCCCGCGTCGTCCAGGCCGTCCGCGACGCCCTGGCCCGCGACCCGCGCGTCGAGAACGTCACCGAGGTGCTGAGCATGCACCTGGGCCCGCGCGAGATCCTGCTGGGTGTCACGCTGGACTTCCACGACGCCCTGACCGCCGGCCAGATCGAAGACGCCGCCGACGAGTTCGCGGCCCTGATCCAGGGGGTGGATGCGCGGATCACGCGGGTGTTCGTCCGGTCGGGCCGGGCGCGGGCGGCGTACGAGCGGCGGGCGGGGTAGGGCGAGGCCGCGACGCGAGATGCTCCCCCGCGCTGCGGGGGAGCTGTCGCGGAGGGCCGGAGGGGGCTAGCGCGGCCCGCGTTCAGCTGGCCCCCTCCGGCCCTCCGGGCCACCTCCCCCGCAACGCGGGGGAGGATCCACACCCGCCCAAACCCCTTCCCTCCCGGGAAGAGCGCCCCCCTTACATCTCACGGCGAGACGATCGCGGGGCTGATCAGGTCACTCAAGGACCGCTCTCCGAGCGGCCGCGCGCGGCGACGCGGAGCGTCGTCCTTGACTGACCTGATCAGCCCCGCACGCTGCAGCCTCCAAGAGATGAAAGGGAGGCTCCGACCTTGGGAAGGTCGAGACGCGCGTTTAAGGGAGCTGAAAAGTCCGCGCGAATCGTTCCGGAGAAGCGGTTCGCGAGGAGGCGCAAGCGCTTGAAACGACAAAAGAAGTGTCGCGGTGCGGATGGGTCGAAAAAGTTCGTCGAGGCAACTAGCTGATCTGGCCCGGAAAATTCGGCGCGTTCACAACTTGTTAACGAAAAACACGTCCGCGAAGCGTTGACGAGTCATTAGCCACTATGGCCCTGTAACGAGGTAGGCGAGGTCCCACCCTCCAGGTTAGTCCCTCGCCCACGAAGTCCGCTGTCCCTTCCAAAAGGACAGGTCCGGTTTGTCGGGACGCTGGAGTCCAAACCACGTTCCGACATTCCGAACCTAAGTCGTCCCAGCGGAAGTTTGCAAGACGCAAAATTCTTAATGCCATCTTCGGCCTAGGCCTGCTCACGGGTTAAGAGCGAAGCGCCTCTGATCAAACCGGATCCCGCTTGCGAGCAGTTTTTGCATAGAGGTTTTGTGGCCTCGCATTGATCGCCCGCTACCCCCCAACCCTCTCCACCACCGCCCGAAACAACACCGCCATCTCGATATGCGTGTGCACGTACCCCCGCTCGAACAGGTACGTCAGCATCCGGTCGTACGCGTCGTCATAGTCCGCCGCCGCCACGCTCCCCGGCTCCCGCGCCTGGCGCTCCAGCACCGCGACCAAGTCCGGCGTGTCGGCCCGCAACGCCGCCAGCACCTCGGCCACCTCTTCGTCGGTGAACTCCGGCACATGCCGTGACCGCCCAGGATCCAGCGGCGGCCTCCGATCGAAGCCCATCGCCCTCAGCCCTCCGCCCGGGTCAGCTTCCAGCGGATCTTGGCCCCGACCTCGGGGCGGACCTGGCTCTTCAGCACCACCTGGCCGGCCTTGCGGGCCAGGCCGTGGTCGAAGTGGGCCGTGGGGGCGATGGCGACGTCGACCGCGTCGTTGCGCAGCCACCAGCCGATATTGTTGGGGCCCCGGATCAGCACGCTCTTGCCGTCGCGGGCGATCGAGGCGCGGGCCTCGGGGTGCAGGTGGAAGCGCACCGCGAACGGCAGGTAGCGGCGGGGACCGTCCGCGGCGCCGGGCTCGACGGCGATCGGGGTCAGGCTGTCCTCGCCGCGCAGCTCGTCGTTGACGGCGTCCAGGAACAGGCGGCGGGCGTGGGTCAGGCCGACGTGGCGCCAGCCGTCGTGGATGATGTCCAGCCAGACGCCGCCGACGTCGTCGTGACGCTTGGCCTCGACCTGGGTCGCGCCGTCGACCAGCCAGGCGCCGAGGGCGCGGGCCCGGAAGCCCGAGAGGGGGCGACCGGCCGAGCCGTCGCCGACCGAGACGGTCGAGGCGGCGTCGGACAGGCGGAAGGCGTGGGCGCCGGCGGCCTCGGGGCTCCAGCCGCAGCTGGTGATCAGGCGGTCCTTGGCGCAGACGATCTCCAGCGCGGCCGGCTGGGCGCAGGCCGAGACCGAGAGAGGGCCGGCGGGCGGGCGGCCGCAGTCGGCGATGACCTCCAGGCTGCCGCCGACCATCTTCTGGTAGCCGCTGTGCGGGGCCGCGTTCAGCGGGCGCGGGCCGGCGTCGTCATGGGCCAGGGCGGCGGCGATGTGGGCCGGGGCGATGGCCTCGCCGCCGTGGAAGGCGGCTAGGTGGCCGTCGCCGAGGGTGAAGAACCGGGTGGCGGTCGACAGGCGGTCGATGGCCCGCGACAGGCTCTCGGGTGAGGGGCGGCCGCGCTGGCCCAGGGCGTCGTCGAGGGTCAGCAGGTCGAACAAGAGCTCGACGCCGGCTTCCGGCGAGCGGGTGGCGTGGCCGCCGTCGGCCAGCACCATGATGTCGATCTGGCGGGCGAAGGCCTTCAGGCCCTTGTCGATCAGCTTCTCGCCGGGCTTGCCGGCCAGGACGCAGCCGGCGATCGTGGCGGCGACGGCGCGCTCCAGGGCGCGTTCGGGGCTTGTCTTGAGCTCGACCAGGTGGCGGCCCTGGCGGGCGATGTCCAGGGTCAGGTCGGCGATCTCGGCGTCGCTGCCCTCGGCGGCCAGGGCCTTGGCGGCGCAGGCCAGGTGGAAGAGCCGCCGCTCCAGGCACTCCGGCGCCCACGAAAAGCCGTTCCACTTGCCGAACACCCGCCGCCAGTCGTCCAGCAGGCGCAAGGCGCGGCGGGCCCCGTCCGAGCCGGCGGCGACCAGGTCGGGCAGCCAGTCGAAGCGGTGCAGGCTGACGGCGAAGCGGCGCGAGGGGCTGGCGATGTCGAACGGGTCGCCGTCGGGGCCGATGCGCAGGATGCCGCCGTCCAAGGTCATGACCCCGGCCAGGATCTTGCGGCCATGGTCGGCGTCGGCCGGCCGCGGGTCGTGCGGCCGGGCGGCCAGGCCCTCGGGGCGGGGCAGGGCCAGGATCAGCCGATGCGGGCCCGAGCCGTACCACTCGCGGACGACGTGGCTGGCGACCTCGGCCCCGACGGCTCGCCACAGGACGTCGCCGCGCTTGACGGGCGCGGAAAACTTGGAGCCGTTGGCGGAACGCTTGACGGCCATCGGGTGCGGTCAGCCGCCCTTCAGCGCGCGGATATTGCCGGCATAGGCGTCCGGACCGCCCTTGAACACCGCCGAGCCGGCGACCAGGGCCGTGGCCCCGGCGGCGACGCATTGCGGGGCGGTGGCCGGGGTGACGCCGCCGTCGACCTCGATGATGATGGGGAGGCCGGCCTTGTCGACCATCTTGCGCAGGGCCTCGACCTTGCGCAGCTGGCTGGGGATGAAGCTCTGGCCGCCGAAGCCGGGATTGACCGACATGACCAGCAGCAGGTCGACGTCCTCGAGGATCCACTCGACGTGATCGATGCTGGCCGACGGGTTGAACACCACCCCGGCCTTGGCCCCCAGCTCGCGGATCCGCTTTAGGGAACGGTGCAGGTGCGGGCCGGCTTCCGGGTGGATGCTGATGATGTCGGCCCCGGCGGCGCGGAACGCCTCGAGGTAGGGATCCGCCGGGCTGATCATCAGGTGCACGTCGAACGGGATCTTGGCGTGCGGCCGGATGGCTTTGACGATGTCCGGGCCCAGGGTGATGTTGGGCACGAAATGGCCGTCCATCACGTCGACATGCACCCAGTCGGCGCCGGCCGCCTCGATGGCGGCGACCTCCTGGCCCAGGCGGGCGAAGTCGGAGGCGAGGATCGAAGGGGCGATGATCGGCGCGGTCATGGTCCTGGGATAGCCGTCCCAGCTGAATCTGTCATCCGCCTAGGCTGTCATCCCGGCCGTAGCGCAGCGGAGAGCCGGGACGACAGCCTAGGTTTTGCGGAACCGCGCGGCAAAGAAACCGTCCTGGCCGCCTTCGCGCTGGTGGGGCAGCAGGCGCAGGGTTCCGCGCGGGGTCAGGCTGGCTTCCGGAGCGCCGCCTTCGCCGGGCGCGATCGGTTCCAGCACTACGTCCTTGCGGCGGGCCAGGAACGCCTCGACCTGGCCTTCGCCCTCCTCGGGCTCCAGCGAGCAGACGCAATAGATCAGCCGGCCGCCGGGCTTGAGGCGGTCGGCGGCGCTGTCGAGGATCTTGGACTGCACGCCGGCCAGGCTGGCGACGTCGGCGGGGCGGGCGGCCCACAGCACGTCCGGATGGCGGCGGAAGGTGCCGGTGGCGCTGCACGGGGCGTCCAGCAGGATGGCGTCGAAGGTCCGCGTGTCATCCCAGGCGCCCGCGTCGGCGGTGACGATCTCGGCGGTGAGGTTCATGCGCTCCAGGTTCTCGCCGACCCGCTTCAGGCGCGCGGCCGAGCGGTCGAGGGCGACGACGGTCGCGCCGGTGGCGGCCAGCTGCAGGGTCTTGCCGCCGGGTGCGGCGCAGAGGTCCAGCACCGTGTCGCCGGCCTTGAGGTCCAGCAGGCGGGCGGGGATGGCGGCGGCGGCGTCCTGCACCCACCACGTCCCGTCCTCGAAGTTCGGCCAGGCGGCGACGTCGCCCTTGCGGCGCACGCGCAAGGTGCCGCCGTCCAGGATCTCGGCCTCCAGCGCCTCGGCCAGGGCGGCCGCGTCGGCGGCGGGCTTCAGCGACAGGTCGGTGGCCGGCTCGATGGCGATCTGGGCGGCGATCTCGCGGGCCGTGGCCTCGCCGAACGCGGCGACCCAGCGCGAATAGAGCCAGGGCGGGGCCAGCAGGCTGGGGTCGTCGCCGGGCGGGCCGTCGCGCAACAGGCCGCGCAGCACCGCGTTGACCAGGCCCTTGAACGGCCGGCTGGCCTTGTTGGCCCCGGCCAGCTCGACGCTGGTGGCGACGGCGGCGAAGGCCGGGACCTCCAGATAGAAGGCCTGGGCCGCGCCGAGTCGCAGCAGGTGCATGACCCGGTCGGGCGGGGCCTTCTGCAGCTTGGCCGCCAGCGCGCGGTCGATGGGGCCAAGATGGCGCAGCACGGCCATGGCCAGCGCCCGCGCGAACGCGCGCTCGCGCGGCTCCAGGAAGCGGAAACCGTTGGCCGAGGCGGCTTCGTCGATGCCGCCGCGACGCGACAGGGCCGCGTCGATCAGGGTCAGGGCGGCCTCCCGGGCGGGGAGGCCGTCGTTCAATTCTTGAGTCACCGCCTCGCCGTGCCCAATGGCGACGGCGAGCGCAAGCGATTTGAGTGAAATCAGGCCGCCGCGGGTCGCCGCAGGGCGGTGGAGACCGCCGTCAGGCCGAAAACGAAGAAGCCGCCCACCACCGACAGGCCTCCGATGGCCAGCAGCGGCGTGTAGATCGACGCCGGCCCTTTCTGACCCAGATATAGGAACAGGCCGCTGATCATGCAGACGACGCCGACGTTCGACAGGACGAAGTTGGTCAGCTTGATCCAGTTGGCGACCGCCTGGCCCAGCAGGGCGTAGAACGTCCCCATCAGGGCCATGCTGATCCAGCCCAGCATGTTCAGGTGGGCGTGGGCGGAGTAGGTCGCGTGGTCCTTGGTGATGCTCATGGCCAGGCCCCACGAGACCCCGATCATGGCGTAGAGCGCGGCGGCGGCGAAGAAGGCGTGCGGCCAACGACTGGTGTTCATCTGGTCATTCCCCCGAATGATATAACGTCGGTATTTAAGGCCGAGCGTTGAACACTGGCAAGGTGGCGGGCGCAAGCGTGATGATGTTAAACCTCCGTCATGTCTGACTTTCCCGCTCAAACGCCCGGCCCTCCGGCCCAAGGCGACCCGCCCGGCGCCGCCCCGGGCAAGGACCTGACCCCCGCCGCCCGCCGCGCCCTGGAAGAGGCCGCCGCCCGCCGCGCCGCCGAAGCGGCGAAGGCGCTGCCGACGGAAGAGGGCGGCCGCGACGGTCCCGAGCCGACCCGCTTCGGCGACTGGGAGAAGAAGGGCGTGGCGGTCGACTTCTGAGGCCGAAAGCGCGACGCTCCGTGCAAGAACGCGGAGGAGACGCGCCATGGAAGACCTCGCCGAGCGGCGCATCCAGGTGGTGCGCGACCACATGGCCTTGGAGTGCGTCCACGACTGGGACGCGGTGATCGCCACCTTCGAGCACCCGCGCTACGAGATGTACGGGGCCGGAACCGTGTTCGACGGCGAGTCCGCCGTGCGCGGCTATTTCGCCGCCTCGCGCACGCCGTTTCCGGACCAGGGCAACGAGATCATCGCCATCGCCCACGGCGGCGACACCGTGCTGGTCGAGTTCTGGCTGACCGGCACCCACCTGGGCCCGCTACGGCTGGGTGAGCGGACGGTCGAGCCGACCGGCAAGCCGTTCCGCATCCGCATGGCCGCCAGCTTCGAGTTCCCGCCCGGCGGCGACAAGATCGTCTGCGAGCGGCCCTATTACGACCAGTTCGCGGTGCTGCGGGCGCTGGAGCTGGGGTAGGGGGATCGGCATTCGCCGCGAACGGCCGCCTTGGTTGGCCGTGCGGGCAGTTCAAGCCGACATGTGCTCCAGCTAGCCATCTAAGGGTTCTCGACGCACGCCCTAGAGCCGGGCCTCAGCGCCAGGGCGTGCTCGCTCCCGAGCCGACACCAATGGTCGGCTTACGACCCTAGGCGGACGCTCCCCAAACCCCTCTCTCTCAGAGAGAGGGATTTCCGGATGTCCGTTTCCCACCCTTCTCCGACTCTGAGAAAGGCGGGCTAGCGGGATACCCACGGAACCAGGCGCTGAGCGCCCATCGATTCCGGTCACGGACCGCCGCGCCGGGCCTTGCGCCCAGGGAGGCCGTGGGTTTGGACCTGCCCCAGATGAATGGCGATTGGCCCTAGGGCCCGTCCTCTTAGCCCAGGGCCAGCAGCGCCTCCACGACCCGCTCCGGATGGGTCATGGCCAGGAAGCGCCCCGCGTCGGCCACGCGCGCGAACCGGCTGTCGGGCAGCACGTCGCGCCAGTAGCGCTCGACATGATCGGGATCGTGCATGGTGTCGTAGGCGCCGATCAGAATCGACCATCGCCAGCCGGGCGCAGGCGGCGGCCTGCCGCCGCGCGCGATCGCCACCTGCTCGTTGACATAGCCCTCGATCCGCCCGGTGGCGAGCATGCGCACCGAGCGCCAGTAGTCCTCGGCGAAGCCCGGATCGGCGGCCGCGGCCTCGTCCGGGGGGCTGCCACGCATCGACTGCACGACCATGCGGTGCAGGCGCTCGCGCGTCAGACTGCCCGCCAGTAGCCGGGCGAAGGTTCCGATCAGCTCCGGCTGGCGAAGATAGGCTTCCTTGAAGGCGCCGAGCGGCCCGTGCCGGCGATCGTCGGCGCCAGAGTGCGGGTCCGGATTGACCAGGACGACCCGACCGATCCGCTCCGGCGCGCGCCGGGCCAGGGCCAGCACCGCCTGGGCGCCGCCCCGCGCGACGATGTCGATGGTCGGCAGCTTCAGGGCGTCCAGCAGCGCGATCAGGTCCGCCGACGCGGCGTCGAACGGATCGTGCTCGCCCGCGCGCAGGCCCGGAACCGGGTCGCTCATCCCGAACCCGGGACGGTCGACGGACAGGACGCGAAAGCCCTTGGCCTGCAAGGCGGCTACTAGGCTCGACGGCGCGAGCCGCGACGTCATGCTGGAATGGACGATCAGAACCGGCCGGCCGCCGGCGGGACCATAGTCGCTCCAGGCGATGCGCGTGCCATCGGCGCGGGGCAGCAGCCGTAGCGGCTCCGCCCGCGGATCGGCGAAGCCCAGTTGTCCGCGGGTCGCGCCCAGCAAGGCGCCGAGCGCGCTCATGGTCGACACGGTCCGCGCCAGCTCGCTGGCCGAGCCGACCCGCAAGGCTGCGAAGATCTGCTCCAGGTCCTTGCGCACCACCGCGACCGACAGCCCAAGCGCCCGGGCCGCCTCCTCCCGCGTCGCGCCACCGGCGACCAGCAGCGCGATCGAGGCCTGCTTCTCGGTCAGGCCCCAGACATCGACCAGCAGCGGCGTATGGTCCGATTGCGACGGCAACAGCCCGAAGGCCAGTCCGGACAGCAGGCCCACCAGCTCCGGCAAGCGGCGCGCGCCCGTGCGGCGATAGACGTCCGAGAGCGTCTCGCGGGCCGTGACGTGCGATAGGTCGAGGCGCTTGGCCGCCGCCTTGATCGATCCGGCGCGAATCACCGCCAGGACGACTCGAGTCTGGGCAGCCGTCAGGCCGAAGGCGGCGCAGGCGCGCTCGATGGGGCCGGCCCGGGCCGCCAGCGTCGTCAGCACCACGACCTTGCCCGCCGGCGCCTCGGCCGCCAGCTCCGGCGGCAGGCGCCAGAGCGGAAACGCCATGGCGGCGGCGGCATAGACGAAGATCGCCGATTCCGAGCCGCCGTCGCTCTCGATGGCGACCGGAACCACGACCGGCTTGGCCGACCGCAGCGCGCGCCCGACCAGGTCGGGATCGATATAGCGCTCGCCGCGCTCGTCGGCGAACAGGCGCGAGGCGATGCGGACCGCGCCGTGCGCGTCGAGCACGGCCGCCGCAAGGCTCTGGGCGTCGAACAGCGGAAGAAATTCGGCCTGAGCGGCGTCGGCTTCGATCAGATCCGCCAAGGTGTCGGGGGCCGACCGCGCCGTCGCCAGGACGGCGTCGGCGTCCTCCATCACCGACCGCAGGAAGGTCGGCAGCCGCGGTTCGTCGGGGTGGTCGTCCTCAACCAAGCCCCGACCTCGAAACTATCACCGTCAACGCGGTCCCCACCAAATCGACAACGCCACAAAACCGTTCGAGTGCGAATCTTGGCGTGTGGCGGGCGAGGCGTCCAGAGGTCAGCGCTCAGACCAAAAAAGCCGACACCCTACAAACGGCGATGCTCGAGCCCTGGGCGGCGGTTTAGCTGAGGGCCGCGCGGCCGCTCGTGTTTCAAGCCGCGCGAGGAGATGCGTCGTGGCCACCAAATTCCAGACTCAAGACCTGACGTTCACGCTGCGGAGCGGTTACACGACCGCCTCCGCGCACGAGATCGCGGTCGCGGACTTCAACGGCGACGGCAAGCTCGATGTCGCGCTGGCCTATTTCCTCTATCCGCTGGAAGACCGGGCGGTTCCGATCCGGGTGCTGACCGGGGACGGGACGGGGCGCTTCACCGATTCGACCAGCGCCCTGTTCGGCGACCAGCCGCCGGTGACGGTGCACGGACGCCAGATCGTGCTGGCCGACTTCAACAAGGACGGCCGGACCGACGCCTTCTTCGCCGATCACGGCCTCGACGCCGCGCCCTTTCCGGGCGCCCGCAACGCGCTGTTCCTGTCCTCGGGCGCGACGGGGCTGGTCAACGCCGTCAATGCGCTGCCCTCAGTCGCCGATTTCACGCACTCGGCCGCCGCGGGCGATGTCGATGGCGACGGCGACATCGACCTGTTCGTCGGCAACCAGGGAGACGGGGACGAATATCCCTATCTGCTCCTCAACAACGGCGCGGGCGCGTTCACGCTCAACCGCGCGGGCTTGCCGACCAACCTGCATGGCGGTGATCCGGGGATCACCACCAGCACCCTGTTCGACGCCGATGGCGACGGCGATCTCGACCTTTTCCTCGGTCCGTGGGACCCGCGCCAGCGCGCGGCGGTCATCCTGGAGAACGACGGCAAGGGCAATTTCCTTAAGACCCTGACGACGATCGAGATCCCCGCCCACGGCGCGTCCGAGAATGTCATCGACAGTCGGACGGTCGACATCAACGGCGACGGCAAACTGGACCTGGTCATCAATACGGTTGTTGATTTCTTCAACCTGGGTTCGATCCGAATCTACATCAACGACGGCCAGGGGCGCTTCACGGACCAGACCGCCGCCCGCGTGCCGTCGCGGAGCGGCGAAGGCTGGAACGCCCGCGTTCAGTTCGTCGATCTCAACGGCGACGGCTATGTCGACATGCTCGCGTCGGACGGCCACAAGCTGCCGGCGTTCCTGAACGACGGCTCGGGACGCTTCGTCCAGCTGCCCGGGGGATGGCTGGGGAATTCACAGTACGACCGGCTGCAGACGGGCGACGTCAATGGCGACGGTCGCATGGACGTAATCGCCTGGCGCGGCGTCTTCGACGGCTCCGAACGCGTCACCGTGCACTTGGCCACCGACGCCGGAACCACGGTCAGCGGCGGGGCCACGGCGGACGCCCTGGTCGGCGACGCCCAGAACGAGACCCTGAACGGCTTGGCCGGGAACGACGTGCTGTTCGGCGGCGCGGGCGATGACGCGCTGAACGGCGGCGACGGCGCCGACATCCTGGTCGGCGGGGCGGGCGCGGACCGGATCGACGGCGGGGCCGGGGTCGACGAGGCGCGCTACGGCGGCTTGGCCTCGGACTATGCGATCGGGGTCGGGGCCTCGGGTTGGACCATCACCGACACGCGGGCCAATCCGCGCGACGGCGCCGACGCGCTGATCAATGTCGAAAACCTGGTCTTCGCCGACAAGACCATGAGCTTGGGCGACCCCGTGGTGGGACTGGCGGTCGCCTCGCTGCTGCGGGCCAGCGCCGCGGCGGGCGCCGGTGGTGTTCTGACGGCCGACCTCACGGCCAAGATCACCGCCGGCGCCATGACCCAGGCCGCCGCGATCGCCGAGGTGGTCAAGACCGCCGACCAGACGACCTCGGTGGCGACGCTCAGCTATCTGTTCTTCACCGGTAAGATCCCGGGCCAGGCCGGCATCGACTATCTGGTGTCGCCGACCGGCCCGAACGGCAACAATCTCAACAGCGCCTACTACCAGTTCTTCAATCTGGAGAACCGCTACATCAATTTCGCGGTCAACCTGGGCAAGGTGGGCGAAGGAAACGCCAAGTTCTCGGCGGACTACGGCGCGCTGTCGCTGTTCGACGCCACGAAGAAGGCCTATGCGGCGATCTTTGGCGGCGCGCCGACCGACGCCAAGGTCCATGCCCTGATCGACACGCGCGTGGACTATTTCGCCAGCTACGGCGGCGACGGGCCGAACGGCCTGGGGACCAAGGCGGCCATGGTCGGCTGGCTGCTGGCCGAGGCCGAGAAAGCGGACGTCGGTGTCATGGCCCGCTCGAATGCCGCCTGGCTGACCGACCTGGCCGACGGGGCCGCGCCGTTCGCGATCGATATCCTCGATCCGGCCAAGGGCTACTACAAGGCCGACTTCATCTTCGGCGGAAGCTAGGCGAGATCTTCAGATCCCCGCGATTTCCGCCGCCACCTTCAAGGCCGCCTCGCGCGGGTCGTTGGCGGCGGTGATCGGGCGGCCGCAGACCAGGTGGCTGGCGCCGGCGCGGATGGCGGCTTCCGGCGTGGCGGCGCGGGCCTGGTCATTCTTGGCCGACCAGAAGGGGCGCACGCCGGGGGTGACGATCAGGAATCCGGGCCTGCCGGCCCCATTGGCGATCTCGCGGGCCAAGGCGGCTTCGTGCGGCGAGGAGACGATGCCGTCGACGCCGGCCTCGATCGCCTGGCGCACCCGGCGCTCGACCAGGTCGCGGGCCCCGAAGGCGTAGCCCAGCTCGTTGAGATCGGCGTCGGTCAGGCTGGTCAGCACGGTGACGGCCAGGATCTTCAGGTCCGAGGAACCGCGCGCCAGCACCGCCGAGCGCATCACCTGCGGCTCGGCGTGGACGGTCAGCAGGTCGCAGCCGCTCTGGGCCAGGACGCGGGCCGAGCGTTCCACGGTCGCGCCGATGTCGTGCAGCTTCCAATCGAGGAAGATCGACTTGCCCGAGGCCTTCAGCTCATGGGCCAGGGTCATGCCGTCGCTGGCCAGCAGCTCCAGGCCGATCTTGTAGAACGACACCGCATCGCCCAGGCGCTCGACCATGTCGCGGGCTTCGTCGACGGTGGGCAGGTCCAGCGGAACGATCAGGCGCGGATCGGCGGTCATGGACGCGTTCATAGTCTGGCCCCCAGGGGTTGGCGCGCGAGGCCGTACCCCCTAGGACATGGGGCTCAGGTTTAGGCGCATCGAAAAGGTAAGGACGTCGAATGACCGAGGCCAAACTCGCCGTCAACTTCTTCGTCGCGCTGTTCGCCCTGATCGACCCGATCGGCAACGTGCCGCTGTTCGCCGCCGCCACCCTGGGCGCGGCCGCGGCGGGGCGGCGGATGGTGGCCGTCTATATCGGCCTGTTCGTCGCGGCCTTCCTGGTGTTCTTCTTCTTCACGGGCGTGGGCCTGCTGGCCTTCTTCGGCATCTCGATGCCGGCCTTCCGGATCGCCGGCGGCATCATCCTGTTCATTCTCGGCCTGGACATGGTGCGCGACGACTTCACCACCATGTTCGCCGACGCGGCCGAGGGCATCGAGGGCCAGTCGGCGCGGGTCTACGCCAAGCAGCGCTTCGAGCGCCTGATCGTGCCGTTCGCCATGCCGCTGCTGATCGGGCCGGGCGCGATCTCGACGGTGATCATCTACGCCGCCGAGGCCAAGCCGTTCGGCTGGGCGGGCCTGGGTCTGGGTGTGGCGGTGATCTCGGCGGTGTCGCTGGTGCTGGTGGCGGTGTTCTGGGCGGCGCCCCTGATCAGCAAGGCCCTGGGCCGGATCGGCATGAGCATCGTCGTGCGCGTGCTGGGCCTGATCCTCTGCGCCCTGGCGGTGCAGTTCGTGCTGATCGGCGTGGGCGACGCCACGCGCGGCCTGGTTCGCCAGGACGCCAAGGCGCCCTACGCGGCCGATAAGTAGCCGCGCGGTCTGGACAGCCTTGGCCGCAGGAGCCCATATCCCCGCCATGCGCGCTCACGACGCTGATGTGATTATCGCCGGCGCCGGCATGGCCGGCTCGACCCTGGCGCTCGCCCTCGCCTCGGGCGGCCTCAAGCCCCTGCTCGTCGATCCCCAGCCGTTCGAGGCCCAGCTGGCCCCGACCTTCGACGGCCGCAGCTCGGCGATCGCCTATTCGTCGTTCCGCCAGTGGCGCGCGATCGGGGCGGGCGAGGCCTTGGCCCCGCACGCTCAGCGCATCGAGCAGATCCTGGTCACCGACGGCCGCACGCCCGGCGCGGCGGCCCGCAGGCCCTCGCCGGCCTTCCTGCGCTTCGATTCCAGCGAGATCTCGGGCCGCATCGAGGGCGAGCCGCTGGGCTACCTGATCGAGAACCGCCAGATCCGCGCGGCCCTGGCCCAGGCGGTCACCGAGCAACAGATCCCGGTCATCGCGCCGATGGCGGCCAAGAACCTCGCGGTCGCCCCCGACGGCGCGCGCCTGACCCTGGCCGACGGCCGGGTGCTGTCGGCCCCGCTGGCGGTCAGCGCCGAGGGGCGGGGCTCGGTCCTGCGCCGGGCGGCGGGCATCGGCGAGATCGGTTGGGGCTATGGCCAGTCCGGCGTCGTCGCCACGGTGCGGATGGAAAAGCCGCACGAGGGCGTGGCCCACGAATATTTCCTGCCCAGCGGCCCGTTCGCCATCCTGCCGCTGACCGACAACCGCGCCAGCCTGGTCTGGACCGAGAGCACCGCGCGCGGCGAGGCCCTACGCGGCGCTTCGCCCGAGGCCTTCCACGCCCATCTGATGCGCCGGTTCGGCGACTTCCTGGGCGGGGTGACGATCGAAGGCCCGACCTTCGTCTACCCGCTGTCGCTGTCCCTGGCCGAGCGCCTGGTCGCCCCGCGCCTGGCCCTGATCGGCGACGCGGCCCACGGGGTGCATCCGATCGCCGGGCAGGGCTTGAACCTGGGCCTCAAGGACGCCGCGGCCCTGGCCGAGGTGCTGGTCGAGGCGCTGCGCTGCGGTGAGGACATCGGCTCGGAGGTGGTGCTGGAGCGCTACGCCCGCTGGCGGCGGTTCGACACCGTGACCAACGCCCTGGCCTTCGACGCCTTCGTGCGGATCTTCTCGAACGACAATCCGCTGCTGCGCGTCGCGCGCGGGGCGGGCCTGGCGGTGGTCAACCGCATCGCCCCGGCCCGGCGGTTCTTCATGCACGAGGCCGGCGGCGGGGTGGGCGATCTGCCGAAGCTGCTGCGGGGCGTCAGCCTCTAATATCCTCCCCCGCGATGCGGGGGAGGTGGCCCAGAGGGCCGGAGGGGGCTAGCTGGACCTAGGCCGCATTGGCCCCCTCAGTCGCTCCGCGACA
>NZ_JBFUJD010000079.1:0-27571 GCF_056401555.1 Caulobacter sp. P4_E5 | reverse complement strand
CGCTGAGCCTCTTCGACGCCACGCGCGAGGCCTATAAGACGGTCTTTGGCGGCGCGCCGACGGACGCCAAGGTCCACGCGCTGATCGACACGCGCGTCGACTACTTCGCCAGCTACGGCGGCGACGGGGCGGGCGGGCTCGGGACCAAGGCGGCCATGGTCGGCTGGCTGCTGGCCGAGGCCCAGAAGGCCGACATCGGCGTCATGGCGCGCTCGACCAACGCCTGGCTGGCCGACCTGGCCGACGGCTCGGCGCCGTTCGCCATCGACGTCCTGGATCCGGCCAAGGGCTACTACAAGGCCGACTTCGTGTTCGGCGGCGCCTGAGGCGCTCGCGGAACCCTGAACAACCTCCAGCTCGCCAGCAAGGAACTGACATGGCCTATATTTCGGGGACCTCGGCCAGCGAGACCCTCACGGGGACAGCCGACACCGACGAGATCCGCGGGAACGGCGGTAACGACACCATCCTGGGGCTAGGCGGCGATGACACGCTGTACGGCTACACAGGCGCCGACCAGGTCGACGGCGGCGACGGCGCCGATACGATCTACGGCTATGACGGCGACGACGTGGTGCTGGGCGGGGCGGGCGCCGACAAGCTTTACGGCGGCATGGGTTCTGACACCGTGAACGGCGGCGCCGGCGACGATGTCCTCTACATGGACGCTGACTCCGCCTCGGACATCTATACGGGCGGCGCGGGCGTGGACGTCTTCGACACCGACCTGTCCAACTTCAGCTGGTACAGCGCCAGCACGCTCGCCCACATGGACCGGATCACCGACTTCGCGCTCACCCAGGGCGATCGGCTCTTCATCCATGCCGCCAACGGTATCGGCAATCTAGTCTGGTATGGCGAGATCACCAGTGGCAGCTTCAAATTAAAGGCAGGCGACGCGCTGCCGTACGCCGGTCAGTCCGGCTTTCGCGGCGTGGCGACCTGGACGGACGCCACCTCTCGCTACCTGATCTTCGATACGGACCAGAACGGGGTTCTGGGGCTGTCCGACGTCGTGCTGCGGTTCGACGGCGAGGCCGTGCTCAGCAAGGCGATGTTCTCGGATCCCATCACCTGGACCCAGGTCGGCGGCGCCGGTGCGGACGTCCTGACCGGAACCGATGCGAACGACAACCTGTATGGCCTGGGAGGCGACGACACCTTGCTCGCTCTCGGCGGCAACGACACGGTTTTCGGCGGCGTCGGCAATGACAGCCTCGACGGCGGCGCCGGGGCCGACACCCTCTATGCCGGCGAGGGCTCGGACACGGTTTATGGCGGGGCGGGCGACGATACGCTGTACGCCGCGGGCGATCTGTTCGGTGGCTACGTCAACGAGGCCAAGGACAGCATCAACAAGCTTTACGGCGGCGACGGCGCCGACAAGCTGTACGGCGCCGACGGCGTTGATACGCTGGATGGCGGCGCGGGCGACGATCTGCTCTCCGCGGGCGCCGGCTTCCTTGGCACCAAGGGCGACGTTCTGCTGGGGGGCGACGGCGACGACGCCCTCTATGCCAAACAGGCCACCTTGGATGGCGGCGCCGGCAATGACCGCTTGACCATCCGGACCGGCAACACCCTGACCGGGGGCGCCGGCGCCGACGTCTTCTGGACCTCGAAATCGACCTTCGAGTACGACGGCTATTGGGCCGAAGACGGCGTGTCGGTGATCATCGACTACAATGYGGCCGAGGGCGATCGGCTCAGCCTGGACGAAACCTACTACTACACCGGCACGCGCCTGGTGTTCAGGGGGGCGCTGGACAATCCGAACTTCAGCGTGACGGCGGGGATGGCCTATTCGACCGACGACCTGGGGCCGGGCTTCACCCAGATCTGGACCTGGAGCAACGGCGGCGCCACCTATCTGTTCGTCGATTTCAATAGCGACGGGCTGCTCAACGGCCAGGACGCCGTGGTGAAGCTGCTGGGCGACATCAAGCTGACGGCCGCCGATTTCAACGCCTCGTACTTCAGCGGGGTGATCGGCACGGGCGGCGTCGACACCTTCAACGGCGCGGACACCGGGGATCTCTATTATGGCGCGGGTGGCGCGGACCAGATCCACGGCGGCGGCGGCGACGACAACCTCTACGGCAACAACGGCGCGGACACTATCTGGGGCGACGCTGGCGGCGACCGGGTCTATGGCGGAGCGGGCGACGATACGATCGATGGCGGCGCCGACAATGACTACCTCTACGGTGGGCTGGGCGGCGACAYGATCCACGGCGGCGACGGCAGCGACAATATCTACGCCAATGATCTCGCCTACGACGTGGGCGTAGAGACGCCGGGAACAGTCAACGTCATCTTCGGCGACGGCGGCGACGATTACATCATCGGCGCGGGCTCGGTGGACCAGTTCCACGGGGGCGACGGCGCGGACAGCATCCAGGGCGCGGGAGAGATCTGGGGCGACGCGGGCGGCGACTACCTGTCCGGCCTGATGAACGGGAGCAGCGCTTCCGTGATCATTCACGGTGGCGACGGAAACGACAACATCAGCGGCGGCTCCGGCAGCGCGACCCTCTACGGTGACGCGGGCTGGGACCGCATCGCCGGCGGCTGGGCCGACGACGTGCTCAACGTCGAACTGGGCGACGCCTATGTCAGCGGCGGCGGCGGCAAGGATCGGATCCTGATCGGCGGGCTGAGGGCCGGCGACGCCCCGAGCCTGATCCTCGTGTCCGGCGACTACGACGACGATGTGTTCGTGCCGTTGGAAGCGCTCACGGCGATCAGCAGCATCACCTTCTCGGGCGGCGACGGCGTGGACATGGTTGACCTCAGCCGCGCGACGGGCGCGGTGACGGCCGACCTGAGCAAGCTCGACGCCCAGGACACCGGCATGGGCAAGATCAAGTTCGACGGGATCGAGAACCTGGTCGGCGGCAATTTCGGCTCCAAGCTGACCGGCGACGCGAACGCCAATGCGCTGACCGGTGGAACCGGCGCCGACACGTTGAACGGCGGCGGCGGTCGCGACGTCCTGAGGGGCGGCGCCGGCGACGACGTCATCGATGGTGGCGACGGCGTCGACACGGCATACTTCACGGGCAACTGGAGCGACTACAGCTGGACGGGCTTGAATGGCGTCTTCACGGTCAAGGACCTTCGGCCAGGATCGCCCGATGGCTCAGATACGCTGACGAGCATCGAGTTCATGCGGTTCGCCGACCGCGTGACGCCAGGCAATGTCACCATCTCCGGCGCGGTCGACACCGCGTTCGCCTCGATTCTGCGCGCCAATGTGATCACGGCCATGCAGTCGAACGCCACGGCCGATCTGGTGATCAAGCTCGCCGCCGGCGTGCCGGACGCCGACGTGGTCGCCACGCTGGTGCAGGCCGCCGACGCCACGACTTCCGTGGCGGCGATGGCCTACGAGTTCTTCACGGGCAAGATCCCCGGGCAGGCCGGCTTCGATTATCTGGTGTCGCCGACCGGGCCGAACGCCAACAGTCTCAACAGCGCCTACTACCAGAGCTTCAACCTGGAAAACCGCTACATCAACTTCGCGGTCAATCTGGGCAAGCTGGGCGAGGGCAAGGACGCGTTCGCGGCCAAGTACGGATCGCTGAGCCTCTTCGACGCCACGCGCGAGGCCTATAAGACGRTCTTTGGCGGCGCGCCGACGGACGCCAAGGTCCACGCGCTGATCGACACGCGCGTCGACTACTTCGCCAGCTACGGCGGTGACGGGGCGGGCGGGCTCGGGACCAAGGCGGCCATGGTCGGATGGCTGCTGGCCGAGGCCCAGAAGGCCGACATCGGCGTCATGGCCCGCTCGACCAACGCCTGGCTGGCCGACCTGGCCGACGGCTCGGCGCCGTTCGCCATCGACGTCCTGGATCCGGCCAAGGGCTACTACAAGGACTACTGGATCTACTACGGCGCCTGACTGGCTGGGGCGGCGACGACGTCGCCCCAGCTCACGGGCCTTACTTGGGTTCGGTCGGCGGGGTCACCGGCGGCGTGGCCGGGGCTCCGGGCGTCGATTGGTTCGACAGGTTCGGCTCGCCGGGCTGCGGCGCGGCGTCCGTCGGCGGCGTCGTCGGCATGCTGGGCGGCGCGGCCGAGGGCGCGGGGTTTACCGAGGTGTCGGTGGACGTCGTCGAGCTCGTGGAAGAGTTCGACATCGTGTCGCTCGCGGTGGTCCCCGTGGTGGAGGTGGTCGCCGAGGTGTCGGTCGACGCGCCGGTCGAGGCCGAGCCGGACCACCAGTCCTTGCTGGCCCGCGCCTTGGGCGAAGCCTTCAGATAGGCGTCCAGCTGCGAGTAGGGGATCGGCTCCTTGGGGCCGATCGCGGCGCGGCTCTTGGACTGAGCTACGGCCGAACCRCCCGCAAGCAGCATTGAGAGCGCCGCGCCGGCGGCGAGGGTCTTCATCAGCATCGAAAATCTCCAGGCCTGGAGCGCCGTAGTGGCGCTGTGGTTAACAACCCGCGCCGCGACCGCTGGTTCACAGCTTGACCGCTAAGGAACTTCGCCGCCGCGTGGCGGTTTGTGGTCGAGGCGTCCGTCGACGGCCGTCACTAGACCGTGATGGCGTAACGGCTGGCGGCGCGGCGCTAGCCTGCTTAGCTTTCGACAAGCGCTCCGAGAGGAGTAGCTTGGTCCCGCAAGAGACGATTGTCCCGCCGGCCTAGGCCGGCCCTTCTGGAGGACACGCATGCCGCAACAAACCGCAGTCGACAAACCGCACGTCCTGCTGTCGCACGAGATGCTCCTGCCGCTGCAACCGTTGCTGGAGGGCGCCTACGAGGTGCATCGGCTGTGGGATTACCCGGACCGAATGGCCTTCTTCGAAGGGCCCGGCCGCCGCGTACGCGCCATCGTCCACGCCGGCGAGATGGGCCTGTCCCGCGACATGCTCTCTGAGATGCCGCAGCTGGGCCTGATCGCCTGCGTCAGCGTCGGCTATGACGGGGTCGACGTGCCCTGGTGCAAGGCCCACGGCATCGCCGTCACCCATTCGACGGGCCTGAACGCCGCGGACGTCGCCGACCACGCGGTGGGCCTGGTGCTCTCCGCTTGGCGCGGCATCGTCGAGGGCGACAAGCGCCTGCGCACGGGCCACTGGACCCATGCCGAGCGCATGTCGCCGCGCCACGGTCTGCGGGGTCGCAAGGCCGGCATCGTCGGCCTCGGCTATATCGGCGAGGCGGTGGCCAACCGGCTGAAGGCCTTCGAGATGAAGATCGCCTGGTGGGGTCCGCGTCCCAAGGACAGCGACTATCCGCGCGCCGACAGCCTGATGGCCCTGGCGCGCGACAGCGACGTGCTGGTGGTCTGCGCCCGTCCGGACGCCGGCAACCGCCACCTGATCAGCAAGGCGGTCATCGAGGCGCTCGGGCCGCAGGGCCTGATCGTCAACGTCGCCCGTGGTTCGCTGATCGACGAGGACGCCCTGATCGAGGCGCTGAAGGCCGGGACCCTGGGCATGGCAGCCCTCGACGTCTTCGACCACGAACCGACCCCGCCGGCGCGCTGGGCCGACGTGCCGCACACGGTGCTGACCCCGCACACGGCCGGGGCGACGCTGGACAGCATCCCGGCCATGGTCAACCTGACCCTGGAGAACCTGCGCCGCTACTTCCACGGCGAACCCCTGGCGACGCCCGTGGCGGCCTAGGCTGGAAACGGCGCGGCGAACGGCTCCGGCGCCAGCCGCAGGCCGTTCGCCAGCAGGCTGACTGTCCGATAGAAGCCGGCCAGCATCATCAGTTCGATCCGCGCCTCTTCCGAGAAGGCCTCGGCGAGGCGCGCCCACAGGGCGTCGTCGAGGTCGGCGCGGGCATGGACCGCGTCGCAGAAGGCGATCAGCAACGCCTCGCGCGAAGCCCAGCAGGCCGCGATCCCGGGCGCGGCCGCTGCCGCCAGCTGCTCGGCGTCGAGCCCGGCGGCCTCGGCGAAGATCGCCGCGTGCACGCCCCACTCGTAGCCGCAGCCGTTCAGGGCGCAGGTGCGATGAATGACGATCTCGCGCTCGCGCAGGGATAGATGGCCGACATCCAGCAGGCCGCCGCCGGTGAAGCGGGCGAACAGCCGCGCGTCGCGAGCCAGGGTGCGAAACAGCGACAGGGGCTGATCGCCGGGCGTTGTCAGCTGCTCCAGCGTGCGGGCGACAGCGGGCGGGTAGGGCGCTTGGGCGGGGGCGATCCTGGGCGACATCGAAAATCCTCCATGCTACAAAATTTGTATCATGCAAGATCACGATGGCGCTACAAAAATTGAAGCACCTTTGCCGGGACGGGCCGTGCGCGGCTCGACGACCGGCCAGCCGATTATGGCGGCGCTGGACCTGCTGGGCCGGCGCGGGGCGCTGCGGATCGTCTGGGAGCTGCGCGAGGGCCGGGTCCTGACCTTCCGCGCCCTACAGGCAGCGGCTGAGCTGCCGCCGGGCACGCTGAACACGCGGCTTTCGGAGCTGCGGGCCGCCGACATCGTGGCGGCCGAGGGCGGCTATCGGCTGAGCGCGCGCGGGGCTCAGCTAATCCAGGCCCTGTGGCCGCTGATGGCCTGGTCGCAAGCCTGGGCCGACGACCTTCAGGCCAAGGACCCTCCGACCGACTCCCGGTAGGCGGCCACGGCGGCGTCGTAGGGACCCAGCACGCGCACCTCCAGGTCGGTGTCGCAGTACTCGACCACCTCGGCGATCTTGCCGTCGCGAAAGCGGAAGATGAAGCAGTACTCGTTGTCGTAGCGCTGACCCGCCTTGGTCATCACGCTGCCGCGCACCTCGGCGACGACCTGGTCGCCCTCGGCAATCAGGTTGATGGCGCGGGCCGTGTAGGTGTCGGCGAACAGGTTGAACAGCGGGGCCAGCAGATCGCGGCGGATGCTGTCCTGACCCTCGAAGCGGCGCGACCAGTCCGAGTGGCCGGGAAAGCGCCAGACATAGTCCGGATGAACGCTCTCGCCGTAGACGCTGCGATCCCCTGTTTCGAGGGCGGCGTAGATGCGACGGATGGTGTCCTTGTTTTCGGCTGCGCTCATCGGGTTCTCCTTTGAGCGCCAGCATGCCGTCGYGTACGCTATGCGAGAAATGCATAGGGATGATATTCGTGATGCGTGATGTGCATGTCCTGCGCGGCAAGCTCGATATGCTGGTCGCCGCCGACGTCATCCTGGACTGCGAGAACCTGACCCTGGCCGGCCAGCGGCTGGGRCTGTCGCAACCCGCCGTCAGCCGGACGCTGGGGCGGCTGCGGGCGGCGTTCGACGATCCGCTGCTGGTGCGGGTGGGCGGACGGATGCGGCCGACGCCCCGGGCCGAGGCCCTGCGCGCGCCGCTGGCGGCGATGCTGCGGGCGGCCGAGGACCTCTATGCGCCGGCCGGTTTCGATCCGGCGACGGCGAGACGGGTGTTCCGGGCGGTGATCCCCGACGTGGTCGCGGCCGTGATCCTGCCGGACCTGCTGGAGCGCCTGGCCAAGGCCGCCCCGGCCTGTCGGCTGGAGCTGTTGCCTTGGCGGCCCCAGGCCCAGCAGCCGCGCGAGCTGGACCTCGTCATCACCACCGAGATCGACGCCTTCCCCGACTTCCGGATGACGCCGCTGTACCAGGACCACGACATCCTGGCCTTCGCCGGCGAGACGCCTTCGGGCGATCCGTTGGCGCTGGAGCATGTGGCGGTGATCGCGGCCGGCGCGACCCGCGATCCGGTCGATCGCTGGCTGGTCGAGCAGGGGCGCTCGCGCCGGATCGCCGCTGTCGTGCCGCACTACCTGCTGGCCTTGCAGTTGGTGGCGCGCGGCGGCCACGTGGCCGTGCTGCCGTCGCGGATGGTCCGGGCGCTCGGCGCGGCTTTGGGGGTGCGCGGCCTCGAGCTGTCCGTGCCCCAGGACCCCGACCAGCAATGGCTGATGCACCCGCCGCAGCTGGAGGCGGACGCCGGGAACGTCTGGCTGCGAGAACAGGTGGAAGCGATCGCTTGCTGAGGGTTAGACTGCGCCAACGACAACAAGGGGCGAACCATGGCCAAGGTGCTGGGTCTGGGCGGAGTGTTCTTCAAGGCCGAGGATCCGGCCGCGGTACGCGATTGGTATGCCCGCGTGCTGGGCTTCGACATCCACGACTGGGGCGGGGCGGTGTTCAAGCCCGTCAAGGGCGGCTCGACCAACTGGTCGGCCTTCGCGGCCGACACCCGCTATTTCGAGCCGTCGACGGCGGCGTTCATGATCAATTTCATTGTCGATGATATCGACGGTTTGCTGGCCAAAGCCGCCGCCGAAGGCGTCGAGCCCGTGGGCCGCCAGGACGAGGACGGCATGGGCCGCTTCGCCTGGCTTTTGGATCCCGCGGGGGTCAAGATTGAGCTCTGGGAGCCTTCCAAAGGCGAACCTGGGGCATAGTTTCCTCTTGCCAAATCGGACATAAAGATATCTTTATGTCCTCATGAAGCTTACCGCCGAACAGGTCGTCGAGGTGCTGCGCGCCGCCGGCGAGTCGACGCGTCTGCGGCTGCTGGCCCTGCTGGCGGCCGAGGAGCTGTCGGTGCTGGAACTGTGCCGCATCCTCGACCAGAGCCAGCCGCGCGTCTCGCGTCATCTGAAGCTGCTGGCCGAGGCGGGCCTGGTCGAGCGCTTTCCGGACGGGGCCTGGGTGTTCTATCGCCTGGCCGCCAAGTCGCCGGGCCGCTTCCTGGTCGAGCAAGCGCTGGACCTGATCGACGACACCGATCCCGTCGTGCGCCTGGACGCCGACAAGCTGGCGACCGTGCGGGCCGAGCGCTCGATGGACGCCCAGGCCTATTTCGCCCGTAACGCCGCGCGCTGGAACGAGATCCGCTCGCTGTACGTCGACGAGGCCGAGGTCGAGGCCGCGATCCTGCGCGCGACCGGCGAGGGGCCGTTCGACGAGCTGATCGACTTGGGCGCCGGCGCGGGCCGCATGCTGACCCTGCTAGGCAAGCGGGCCAGCAACGCGCTCGGTTTGGACCTGTCGCAGCAGATGCTGAACATCGCCCGCGACGAGGTCACCAAGGCTGGTCTGGCCCAGTGCGAGCTGCGCCACGGCGACATCTTCCGCACCGGCCTGCCGGGCGGCTGCGCCGACCTGGTGACCGTGCACCAGGTGCTGCACTACCTGTCCGATCCCGCCAACGCCGTGGCCGAGGCCGCGCGGCTGGTGACACCCGGCGGCCTGCTGCTGATCGCCGACTTCGCGCCGCACGACCACGAGTTCCTGCGCGAGGTCCACCAGCACCGCCGCCTGGGCTTCGACGACGTCGAGATCGTCACCTGGATCCAGGCCGCGGGCCTGCAGCTGGA
Organism: Caulobacter sp. P4_E5; assembly: GCF_056401555.1. NCBI lineage: Bacteria > Pseudomonadati > Pseudomonadota > Alphaproteobacteria > Caulobacterales > Caulobacteraceae > Caulobacter > Caulobacter sp. P4_E5. Next base: position 18,291 of record NZ_JBFUJD010000079.1, on the reverse strand, counting down.
AAGCAACATCGCCCTACCGCCGGCCACGGCCGAGGGCCTGACCGTCAAGATCTGGACGGCGCGCCGTCCAGGTCAAGTCGCCGCCGCGAGGAACGCCGCATGATCCTTCCGCCCACCCATCGCGTGATCGGCCCCGTCGCCCGCGCCGGCGAGCGTGGCCAGAGCCAGGCCGGCGGCCGTCCGCGCGTGTCGTTCGAGTTCTTCCCGCCCAAGACGCCGCAGATGGAAGAGAACCTCTGGCAGGCGATCACCCGTCTGGCCCCGCTGGATCCGGCCTTCGTCTCGGTGACCTACGGGGCTGGCGGTTCGACCCGCGAGCGCACCCACCGCACGGTCAAGCGCATCCTGGACGAGACGCGCCTGAAGCCCGCCGCCCACCTGACTTGCGTCGGCGCCAGCCGCGATGAGGTGGACGAGGTCATCCGCGAATACTGGGAAACCGGCGTCCGCCACATCGTCTCGCTGCGCGGCGACCCGCCTCCGGGCGAAGGCGGCATCGGCGGGGTCTATGTGCCGCGCGCCGACGGCTACGCCAACGCCACCGAGCTGACCCGCGCCGTGCGCGGCGTCGCGCCGTTCGAGGTGCTGGTCGGGGTCTATCCCGAGAAGCATCCTGAGAGCCCGTCGCTGGACCACGACATCGACGTGCTGCGGCAGAAGGTCGAGGCCGGCGCGACGCTGGGCATCAGCCAGTTCTTCTTCGATCTCGACGCCTTCCTGCGCTATGTCGACAAGGTCCGCGCGGCGGGGATCACCATTCCGATCGTGCCGGGGATCATGCCCGTGACCAACTTCAACGGCCTGAAGAAGATGGCCGCCGCCTGCGGCACGGCCATCCCCTCGTGGCTGGCCAACCTGTTCGACGGCCTGGAGGACGACGCCGAGACCCGTCGCCTGATCGCCTGCTCGGTCGCCGCCGAGATGTGCGCCAAGTTGCAGGAGCAGGGCTTCGAGGACTTCCACTTCTACACCCTGAACCGGGCCGACCTGGTCTACGCCATCTGCCGTGTGCTGGGCGTGCGCGAGACCGTGCCCGCTGCTTCCGAGGTCGCCGCATGACGCCCCCTCCGTCTCGCCGCCTGTCGGCGTCGATCCACCTCCCCCGTTTTACGGGGGRGGATGACGCTTCTTCCTCCTCACCCGTAAAACGGGGGAGGTGGCGCGCCGCGGATACGCGGCGTGACGGAGGGGGCGTCCGGGCGGTGCTGATGGTGCTCGCCTTGCTGGCCTTCTCCCCCGCCGCGGCCCACGCCGACGACAACAGCAACTGGGTCAAGCCGATCAAGCCGTACCGCGTGGTCGGCAACATCTACTATGTCGGCTCCGAGGGGCTGTCGGCCTGGCTGATCACCTCGTCGCAGGGTCACGTGCTGCTGGACAGCGGCCCGTCGGCCGACGGCGCCAAGCTGATCGAGCGGAGCATCCAGCAGCTGGGCTTCCAGCTGGCCGACGTAAAGATCCTGATCAACAGCCACGCCCACTTCGACCACGCCGGCGGCCTGGCCCAGCTGAAGGCCGACACCGGGGCCAAGGTCTGGGCCTCGCGTCTGGATGAGCCCGCGCTCGAGCAGGGTCACCACATCGGCGACAACAGCAACGGCCCGACGCCGTTTCCGGCCGTGAAGGTCGACAAGAGCTTCGGCGACGGCCAGAAATTGAAGCTGGGCGAGACCGCGCTGGTCGCCCACCTGACCCCCGGTCACACCCTGGGCTGCACCACCTGGACCACGGCGGTGGTCGAGAAGGGACGGCCGCTGAACGTGACCTTCCCGTGCTCGCTGTCGGTGGCCGGCAATGTGCTGGTCGGCAACAAGGGCCACCGGTCGATCGTCGCCGACTACCGGTCCAGCTTCGTGACGATGCGGGCCATTCCGACCGACGTCATGCTGCCGTCGCACGAGGAGCAGGGCGACCTGCTGGCCAAGCGCCAGAAGCTGCTGCGCGGCGATCCGAACGCCTTTATCGACCCGACCGAACTGGCCCGTTTCGTCGACGGCTATGAGACCCGTTTCAACCAGGAGCTCGCCCGCCAGCAGGCCGCGAGCCCGGGAGGCGCCAAGCGATGACCGACCTGTCCATCCGCGCTAATCGCGTCGCCGCCCTGAAGGCCGCCGCCAAGCAACGTATCCTGATCCTCGACGGCTCCTGGGGCGTGATGTTCCAGAAGAAGGGCCTGTCCGAGGCCGACTACCGGGCCGAACGCTTCGCCGACTACAACGGCCAGATGAAGGGCAACAACGACATCCTGTGCCTGACCCGGCCGGATCTCGTCGCCGAGCTTCACGACGCCTATTTCGCCGCCGGCGCCGACATTTCCGAGACCAACACCTTCTCGGGCACCACCATCGCCCAGGCCGACTATCACCTGGGCGAAAAGGAAGTCTGGGACATCAATTTCGAGGGCGCCCGCATCGGCCGCTCGGTGGCCGACCGCTGGAACGCCGAAAACCCGGAGCGCCCGAAGTTCATCGCCGGCTCGATGGGGCCGCTGAACGTGATGCTGTCGATGTCGTCGGACGTGAACGACCCCGGCGTGCGCAAGGTGACCTTCGACCAGGTCTACGAGGCCTATCGCCAGCAGGTGGACGCCCTGTACCAGGGCGGCGTCGACCTGTTCCTGATCGAGACGATCACCGACACTCTGAACTGCAAGGCCGCCATCAAGGCCATCCTCGACCTGCGCGACGAGGGACACGAAGAGCTGCCGATCTGGATCAGCGGCACCATCACCGACCGCTCGGGCCGCACCCTGTCGGGCCAGACGGCCGAGGCGTTCTGGAATTCGGTCAAGCACGCCAAGCCGTTCGCGGTGGGCTTCAACTGCGCCCTGGGCGCTGACCTGATGCGCCCGCACATCGCCGAGATGGCCCGCATCGCCGACACCCTGGTCGCGGCCTATCCCAACGCCGGCCTGCCCAACGCCATGGGCCAGTACGACGAGCAGCCGCACGAGACCGGCCATGCCCTGCATGAATGGGCCAAGGATGGCCTCGTCAACATCCTGGGCGGCTGCTGCGGCACGACGCCGGACCACATCCGCCACGTCGCGGACGAGGTGCGGGGCGTCGCGCCGCGCCAGATCCCCGAGCGTCCCAAGGCCATGCGCCTGGCGGGCCTCGAGCCGTTCGAGTTGGCCTAGTGCTATCGGTGCTTTCCATCCTTCTCCCCTTGCGGGAGAAGGTGTCGCCGAAGGCGACGGATGAGGGGTCTCGCAGGCCTCTCAGCCGCCGTTTCGCGGCGGCCACGTTCTTCAACCCCTCATCCGACCCGCTCCGCGGGCCACCTTCTCCCGCAAGGGGAGAAGGGATGACTGCTGCTATTACTGGATAATGAAATGCGCCCCGTCTTCGTCAACATCGGTGAGCGCACCAACGTCACCGGCTCGGCCAAGTTCAAGAAGCTGATCGTCGAGGGCGACTATCCGGCCGCGCTGTCGGTCGCGCGCCAGCAGGTCGAGGCCGGGGCCCAGGTCATCGACGTCAACATGGACGAGGGCCTGCTCGACTCCAAGCAGGCCATGGTCACCTTCCTGAACCTGATSGCCRSCGAGCCCGACATTGCCCGSGTGCCGRTGATGATCGACAGCTCCAAGTGGGAGGTGATCGAGGCCGGCCTGAAGTGCGTCCAGGGCAWGGCGATCGTCAATTCGATCTCGATGAAGGAAGGCGAGGCCAAGTTCATCGAGCAGGCCAAGCTGTGCCTGCGCTATGGCGCGGCCGTGGTGGTCATGGCCTTCGACGAGGTCGGCCAGGCCGACACCGCCGCCCGCAAGATCGAGATCTGCGAGAAGGCCTATCGCATCCTGGTCGACAAGGTGGGCTTCCCGCCGGAAGACATCATCTTCGACCCCAACATCTTCGCCGTGGCGACGGGGATCGAGGAGCACGACAACTACGCCGTCGACTTCATCGAGGGCACGCGGGAGATCAAGAAGCGCTGCCCCTACGCCCGGATCTCGGGCGGGGTGTCGAACGTGTCGTTCAGCTTCCGCGGCAACGAGCCCGTGCGCCGGGCGATCCACTCGGTGTTCCTGTACCACGCCATCGCGGCGGGCATGGACATGGGCATCGTCAACGCCGGCGACCTGCCGGTCTATGACGCCCTGGACCCCGAGCTGCGCGAGGCCGTCGAGGACGTGATCCTCAACCGTCCGCAGCGGACCAATGTCTCCAACACCGAGCGCCTGGTCGACATGGCGCCGCGCTACAAGGGCGAGAAGGGCCAGGTCCAGACCGCCAACCTGGAATGGCGCAAGGGCGCGGTGGGCGAGCGCATCACCCACGCCCTGGTCCACGGCATCACCGAGTTCATCAACGAGGACACCGAAGAGGCGCGCCTGTCGGTCGAGCGGCCGCTGCACGTGATCGAAGGCCATCTGATGGACGGCATGAACGTGGTCGGCGACCTGTTCGGCTCGGGCAAGATGTTCCTGCCGCAGGTGGTGAAATCGGCTCGCGTGATGAAGCAGGCCGTCGCCTGGCTGGAACCGTTCATGGAGGCCGAGAAGGCCGGCAAACCTCGGGAACAGGCCGGCCGCATCCTGATGGCCACGGTCAAGGGCGACGTCCACGACATCGGCAAGAACATCGTCGGCGTCGTGCTGCAATGTAACAACTACGAGGTCATCGACCTGGGCGTCATGGTCCCGGCCGATCGCATCCTCGACGAAGCCAAGAAGCACAACGTCGACATGATCGGCCTGTCGGGCCTGATCACGCCGTCGCTGGACGAGATGGTGTTCGTGGCCGCCGAGATGGAGCGCCAGGGCTTCACCATCCCGCTGCTGATCGGCGGCGCCACCACCAGCCGCACCCATACCGCGGTCAAGATCGAGCCCGCCTACCACAAGGGCTCGACCACCTATGTGCTGGACGCCAGCCGGGCCGTGGGCGTGGTCTCGGGCCTGTTGTCGGCCAGCGAGCGCGACCGTCTGCAGGCCGAGACGCGGGCCGAATATGTCCGCATCCGCGAACAGTACGCCCGGGGCCAGACGGCCAAGGCGCGCACCAGCATCGCCGACGCGCGTAAGAAGAAGTTCGCCATCGACTGGGACGGCTACGTCCCGCCCAAGCCCACCTTCATCGGCGCGCGCACGTTCGAGCCGAGCCTGGAGGAACTGGTCCCGTTCATCGACTGGTCGCCGTTCTTCGCCAGCTGGGAGCTGATCGGCCGCTTCCCGCAGATCCTGGAAGACGACGTGGTCGGCCAGGCCGCCACCGACCTCTATCGCGACGCCCGCGCCATGCTGGACAAGGTCGTGGCCGAGACGTGGTTCGGGGCCAAGGGCGTGATCGGCTTCTGGCCGGCCCAGGCCCAGGGCGACGACATCGTGCTCTACACCGACGAGACCCGCGCGACCGAGCTCTCGCGCCTCCACACCCTGCGCCAGCAGATGGACAAGGGCGAAGGCAAGCAGAACGTGGCGCTGTCGGACTTCGTCGCGCCGGTGGGGCAGGGCCCCGACTATGTCGGCGGCTTCGCGGTCACCGCCGGCCATGGCGAGGACGAGATCGTCAAGCAGTTCAAGGACGCTGGCGACGACTACAACGCCATCATGGCCAGCGCCCTGGCCGACCGCCTGGCCGAGGCCTTCGCCGAGTGGCTGCACTACAAGGCCCGGGTCGAGCTGTGGGGCTATGCGCCCGACGAGGCGGCCGACACCGACGTGATGATCGCCGAGAAGTACCAGGGCATCCGCCCCGCGCCCGGCTATCCGGCCCAGCCCGACCACACCGAGAAGGGCACGCTGTTCACGCTGTTGGACGCCGAGGCCGCCACCGGCCTGCAGCTGACCGAGAGCTACGCCATGACCCCCGGCGCGGCGGTCTCGGGGCTCTATTTCAGCCATCCGAAGGCGCACTATTTCGGGGTCGGCAAGATCGACGCCGACCAGGTCGAGGACTATGCGGCTCGCAAGGGCTGGGACGTGGCCACCGCCGAGCGCTGGCTGTCGCCGATCCTCAACTACGATCCGGCGGCGCGCACCCGTGGGGCGGCGGCGTAGTCACTCAAATCCTCCCCCTAGCGGGGGAGGTGTCGGCGTAGCCGACGGAGGGGGGAAGTTCTGTTGACCCTGCGTCTTCCCCCTCCCGCGCTTCGCGCCACCTCCCCCGCTAGGGGGAGGATCTCGCGCACCTAAAAACCCAAATCGCGGAACGCCGTGCGATAAAATGTTCCCCAGACACGCGGGATAAGGAATTCCGCAACCGTTCCCGTGAAGGATGCGCCATCTCAGGGGAGCGGGATGGACGGCAGAAACATCGAGCTGAAGATCTTTGGCCTGATCGCCGGCATGGCGGCGGGCATGATTCTGCTCGCCGGTTTCGCCTTGACCGTCGCCACCCGCCACGCCGACGCCCGCGAGCGCCAGTACGAGCAGACCCTGGTCGGCAATGGCCTGCGCCAGCGCGGCCAAGAGGTCCAGACGGCGCTCAATCCCTACGTCATCTGGGACGAGGCGATCATCAAGCTGGACAACCAGTTCGACCAGGCCTGGGCCAGCCAGAACCTCGGCGCCTCGCTGGGCGGGGCGCTGGGCTACAAGGTCGTCTACGTCCTGGGCGCTGACGACCAGCCGATCTACGGCCATCTGAACGGCCAGGACGTCGCGCCCGACACCTATGCCCGCTACGCCGCCCCGACCGCCCAGCTGGTGAGGGCCATCCGCGAGATCGAGACCGACCCCAAGAAGGTCGCCGCGCTGCGGGCCGTGCACAAGAGCCGCGTCGAACTGATCGGGGACGAGCCGGTGCTGATCACGGTCTCGCTGGTCCGTCCCGACCTGAACGCCAAGACCCGAGGCCCGCGCGCGCCGCTGCTGGTGACCGGCATCCCGGTGGCCGCCAGCGTGGTGCAGGCCTTCGCCGACCGCTTCCTGCTGCACCAGACCCACATCGCGATCGTAAAGCCGGAGCAGTTGGACACCAAGAACGCTCAAGCCGTCCTGGGCCGGGCCACCGACGGCCGCCGCATCGTCCTGCGCTGGACGCCGCGCCAGCCCGGCGAGGAGTTGCTGAAATCGGCCACGCCTCTGCTGGCCGTCGCGGTGATCGCCGCGGCGCTGGGCTCGTTCCTGCTGTTCCGCATCACCCGCCGCGCGGCCAAGAAGCTGCTGCTCAGCGAGGCCGAAGCCAAGCACCTGTCGCTGCACGACCCGCTGACGGGCCTGGCCAACCGCACCCTGTTCACCGACCGCCTGATCCACGCCCACGCCCTGCTGCGCCGCAAGGCCGGCTATCTGAGCGTGCTGTGCATCGACCTCGACCGCTTCAAGGAGGTCAATGACAGCTATGGCCACGACGCCGGCGACCAGCTGATCCGCGAGGTCGCCCGCCGCCTGAAGGCTATCTGCCGCGACACCGACACCATCTGCCGCCTGGGCGGCGACGAGTTCGCGATCATCCAGCCCGACACCAACCCCTCCGGCGCGGCCACCCTGGCCCAGCGGGTGGTCGACGGCCTGTCGGGCGAGGTCGACCTGTCGATCGGCCGCGCCCAGCTGTCGTGCTCGGTCGGCGTCTCCGTGGTCTCCGACGCCGATCAGGGCCAGGCCGAGCTGCTGCGCCAGGCCGACGTCGCCCTGTACCGCGCCAAGGAGGCGGGCCGCGGCCGCTACTGCTTCTTCGAACCCGAGATGGACTCGGCCCTGCGCCTGCGGAAGGGCCTGGAGCGCGACCTGCGGACGGCGATCGAGGACAACGCCCTGACGGTCGCCTATCAGCCGCTGACCGACGCGCGCGGCGCCATGGTCGGGGTCGAAGCCCTGGCCCGCTGGGCCCATCCCGAGCGCGGCGACATCTCGCCGGCCATCTTCATCCCGCTGGCCGAGTCCTGCGGCCTGATCGGCGCGATCGGCGCGGCCGTTTTCCGCCGCGCCTGCTACGACAGCCTGCGCTGGTCGGGCCTGGAGGTGTCGGTCAACGTCTCGGCCATCCAGCTGTCGAACCCCGGCTTCGTCGACGAGATGGTCGCCACCCTGGCTGAAACCGGGGCCCGCGCCGACGTCTTCATGCTGGAGATTACCGAGACGGCCCTGCTGAAGGACAGCGACGGCGTCCACGAGGCCCTGCGCCGCCTCAAGCGCCTGGGGTTCCGCCTGGCCCTGGACGACTTCGGCACCGGCTATGCCAGCCTGGCCTATCTGCGCCGCCATCCGATCGACAAGCTGAAGATCGACCGCTCGTTCGTCTCCAACCTGCCGGGCAACAGCGAGAGCAYGGCCGTGGCCAGCGCCATCGTCAGCCTGGCCAAGTCGCTGGGCCTGAAGACCACGGCCGAGGGCGTCGAGACCCAAAGCCAGCTGGACGCTCTGATCAAGCTGGGTTGTTCCGAGTTCCAGGGCTTCCTGCTGGGCCGCCCCATGCCGGCCGACTCCATCGCCGGCGCGCGCGAGCGGGTGTGGATGCGCTGACTCCGGATCCTCCCCCAAGGGGAGGATTGCTAACGATCCAACCCACCCGCATCCTCCCTCCCAACGACATAAAGGGGAGGGGACCATGCAACGGTCAGGCGTCAGCCGCCGCGCTCTGGGAGCGCTCGCGCTCGGTGGCGCGGCGATGGGGTTGTCGGGCTGCGAGGGCGGTCAGGACACCGACCTTCGCCCCAAGAGCCGCCAGTTTCCCAAGGACTTCGTCTGGGGCGTGGCCACGGCCGCCTTCCAGACCGAGGGCTCGCAAACCGCCGACGGGCGCGGGCCCAGCGTCTGGGACGTGTTCGAGAAGGTTCCGGGCCACGTCAAGGATGGCTCCGACGCGACCGTGGCCACCGACAGCTATCGCCGCTTTCAGGACGACGTCGACCTGATCGCCGGCGCCGGGCTGGACGCCTACCGTTTCTCGATCAGCTGGCCGCGGGTGCTGCCCAGCGGCGAGGGGGCGGTGAACCCCGCCGGCCTCGACCACTATTCGCGGCTGGTCGACGCCCTGCTGGCCAAGGGCGTCACGCCCTACGCCACCCTGTTCCATTGGGACCTGCCGCAGGCCTTGCAGGACAAGGGCGGCTGGGCCAACCGCGACACCGCCCTGCGCCTCGCCGACTACGCCCACGCGGTGGTCGGGCGTCTGGGCGACCGGCTCAAGCACTACATCATCCTCAACGAGGCGGCGGTGCACGCCGTCTTCGGCCATGTGCTGGGCGAGCAGGCGCCGGGGCTGAAGGACATCAACCTGCTGGGCAAGGTGGTCCACCACATGAACCTGGGCCAAGGCTTGGCCATGCAGGCGCTGCGGGCAGGGCGGAGCGACCTCTCGGTCGGCACGACCATGGCCCTGCAGCCCTGCCGGCCGGCGGGCGGGCCGTGGGCGGTCTGGAACCGCCTGGCATCGGACGGCCTGGACGCGCTCTGGAATCGCGCCTGGCTGGATCCCCTGTTCAAGGGAACCTATCCCAAGGACATGGACGAGCTGCTGAAGGGCGTGGTCCAGGACGGCGACCTGAAGACCGTCAAGCAGCCGGTCGATTTCCTGGGGGTCAACTACTACGCGCCGGCCTATGTGCGGCTGGACCTGAACGCGCCCAGCAAGATCGCGGCGGCCGCACCGCCCAAGGGCGCGGAGCTGGACGCCTTTGGCCGCCACATCGATCCGTCGGGCTTGTTCGAGACCCTGGAGCGCGTGCGCCGCGACTATGGCGCGCCCAAGATGCTGGTCACCGAGAACGGCTGCTCGGACCCGTTCGGCAAGGGGCCGGCGGTTCTCGACGACCAGTTCCGCATCACCTATCTGCGCCGCCACCTCGAGGCGGTGCTGGCCGCCCGCGAGGCCGGCTGCGACGTGGGCGGCTATTTCGAGTGGACCCTGATCGACAATTTCGAATGGGACCTGGGCTACACGTCCAAGTTCGGCCTGGTGGCGATGGACCGGGCCACCGGCGTGCGCACGCCGAAGGCGTCGTACGCGTGGTTCAAGGCCTTGGCGGCGAGTGGGGTGTTGCCGGCGAAATAGCTGCTCCCCCGCATCGCGGGGGAGGTGGCCCAGAGGGCCGGAGGGGGCTAGCTGGGCGAACGCCGCATTAGCCCCCTCAGTCGCTCCGCGACAGCTCCCCCGCATCGCGGGGGAGCAGCTTCGGTGGTGCGACCTAGTCCGCCTTGCAGATTAGCACGTCGCGGCCGCCGCGCTTGGCGGGGACCAGGCTGCCGGCGCAGGGGATGGGATTGACCGGATCGACGATCACCTCGTTGCCGCCGATCGGCGGCAACGCCTTGGCCGGAGCCTTGGCCAGCGGCTTGGCGGGCGTGGCGGCCGGCTTGACGGTCTTCACCGGCGCGGCCTTCGGAGCCGCCGGCTTCGGCGTTACGGCGGGTTGCGGCGCGGGCGTCTCGGGCGCCGGAGTCTGGGGCGCCGGAGTCTGGGGCGCGGGAGTCTGGGCGGCGGGCGGCGGCGCGGCCTCGACCGGCTGGGACGCGGGCGGYGCGGGCGCCGCCGTCGTGGCCGAGACGCTGTTATAGTTCAGGGCCTTGCCCAGGATCGTCGACTTGGTCTCCAGCGTCTTGGCGCGGCGCTCGCAGTCGCCGGGCGGGCTCCAGCTCATCCACATCTGGGCCAAGCGGGCCTTGTCGACCGAATCGGCGCCTTGCCAGATGGCCGAGCCGCGCTTGACCTGGGCGCCGCCATATTCCGAGATCGGACGCGGGCTGGCCTTTTCGGCGGCGGTGATCGCCGAGGCGAAGGTCTTGAGGTCCTTCTGGGCCTGGGTCTTCAGTTCGGGATAGGTCTTCAGCGAGGCGGCGACGCCGTCGGGGCCGGGGAAGGCCTTCTCGATTCGCGTCACCTCGGGCATCACGCGGTCATACAGCGCGGCGTAGCCGCCCAGGGCGCCGTAGCACCAGGCGACATAGCCGTACTCGTCGGCCGGCGGCGCGTTGGGGCTCTGCGCGGTCGCTTGGGGAGCCGTCGCGGGATCCTGGGCGAGAAGGGCGAGGGCGAGGAGGAGGGCGTTCGCCATGCGGGCGGAGGTCCTTTCGAAAACGGAAGCACGGTAACTAGAGCATTTCGATGCCGATTGGGACCGTTGCGTGGCGCTTGGGCCCGCTTATCCCGATCAAGCGTGGCCATAACGAACGAAGCGCCGATCGGCTCCTTCGTCGCAAGCGCGGGCGGTTTCGCCGCATTGCACTAAAGTCATGTGAACGATCATTCTCAATGTGCTAGAAGCGCATCGACGGGGTGATCCGTATCGGCCCGTCGCGCGTATCTCTTTCGTCCGTCGCTGGTATCGAGGCGCTTCATGACTTTTTGGCGCAACATCGCGAGCATCGCCGCCCGGCGTCTGGACCTGGCCGACTGCACGGAATGTCCGGGCGGCCTGCCGGGCGAGGATCCGGCGTTCTCGACCGCGGTGACGGCGCTGGGCGCCAAGCTGGCCAAGGTCGACGGCCGCGCCGACGGCGGCGAGTTCGCCGCCTTCACCGAGGTGTTCCAGCCCCACCCGGCGTCCGAGCCCAACATCCATCGCCTGTACGAGCTGGCCCGCCAGACCACCCACGGCTTCGAGAGCTACGCCAAGCGGCTGGCCAAGCGCTATTCCAGCTGCCCGCAGCTGCTGGAGGACGTGGTCGACGGCCTGTTCCACATCGCCAAGGCCGACGGCGTGGTGACCCAGGACGAGCTTGACTATCTGGCCCGGGTCTCGGACCTGTTCGGCATGTCGCCGCTGGCCTTCCGGCGCCTGCGCGCCACCCACCTGGGCGTCGGGGCCGACGATCCCTACGCCGTGCTGGAAGTGATGCCCGACGCCGACGACGCCACCGTGCGCAAGGCGTGGAAGTCGGCCCTGTCCGTCGCCCACCCCGACCGGGCCCGCGCCCGGGGCCTGCCCAGCGAATTCATCGAGGTCGCCGAGGCCAAGGCCGCCGCGATCAACGCCGCCTTCTCGACCGTGATGCGCGAGCGTAAGGAACTGGGCCTGGCCGTCGCGGGTTAGCCGAGACAATACGTCTCCCCGTAAGGGGCCGGAAAAGACTTTTCATCCGGGCCCGGCGGGTGTTCAGTTGCCGTTCAGCGCTTGTGAACCAACTTCATTGACCATGAGCGCGGACGAAAGGATCCCGATGAGCAGCCCCAGCGCCGCAGCTTCGCCCCTCCATAGCCTGGCCTGGATGGCCGGGGCCTTGGCGACGTCGGYGGCCGTGGTGATCGGCGCGGTGCTGGCGGTGGTGTTCGCCGCGACCGTGGTCGTGGTCGGCTTCATCGGCAGCGCCCTGTTCGGCCTGGCCGCCTTCGCCTTCCGCGGCCGCAAGGTCGGCAAGGCGCGCGACGGCGATCCCAGCCTGATCGAGGCCCGCAACGTCGGCGGCCATTCGTGGGTCGCCTACGGCTGGAACGAGCGGCCTTAGGGTTCGCTGTCACCCTCTCTCTGAGAGAGAGGGAGGGGCCCGCGCGAAGCGTGGGAGGGTGAGTGGTTACACCCTCACCAGACAAAGCTCAGACCAAGACGACGGATGTTGGCGGCCTTCTCGATGGAGGGCGCCTGAGCTTGGTTTTCACCCAACCGAAAGCACAGTGTTTCTCCGGCCAGCGGTGAAACCACTCACCCTCCCACCGCTTCGCGGCGGGCCCCTCCCTCTCTCTCAGAGAGAGGGATCTGGTATTCCCCCGACGCCGCCCTTGCTCCCGCGACCCCGGTGCTCCATCCTTCCATTCAAACAAACGTTGGGAGGCAAGCATGATCGGTGTCATCGCGATCTTGAAGGTTCAGCCGGACAAGTCCGCGGACTTCGAGAAGGTGTTCCTGGATCTGCAGAACCGRGTGAAGGCCAACGAGCCGGGCTGTCTCGCCTACCAGCTGACCAAGTCGCGGACCGAGGCCGGAACCTACAAGGTGCTGGAGCTCTACGCCTCGGAAGAGGCGCTGAAGGCCCACGGCGGTAGCGACTATTTCAAGGCCGCCGGCGCGGCGATGGGGCCGTTCATGGCCGGCCGTCCCGACATCGAATATCTCGACGCGGTGGAGTAGGGCGATGGATCTGGCCTTCTCCTCCGAGGACCTGGCGTTCCAGCAGGAGGTCCGCGACTGGATCGCCACCGCCTATGACGACGACCTGAAGAAACAGTTCGCCCAGTCCAAGAACGGCTATCTCGACAAGGCCGGCCAGGTGCGCTGGCAGAAGACGCTGTTCGAGCGCGGCTGGGTCGCGCCGGACTGGCCGGTCGAGCTGGGCGGGGCGGGCTTCACCCCGTCACAGCGCTACATCTTCAACATGGAGATGAGCCTGGCCGGCGTGCCGACGTCCTCGCCCATGGGGCTGAAGATGGTCGCGCCGGTGATCATGGCGTTCGGCTCTGAAGACCAGAAGGCCCAGCACCTGCCGGCGATCCTGCGATCCGACATCTGGTGGTGCCAGGGCTATTCGGAGCCCGGCTCGGGCTCGGATCTCGCCAGCCTGCAGATGAAGGCTGTCCGTGACGGCGACGACTATGTCCTGAACGGCTCGAAGATCTGGACCACCCACGCCCAGTGGGCCGACTGGATGTTCTGCCTGGTCCGCACCTCCAGCGAGGGCAAGCCGCAGGAGGGCATCTCGTTCCTGCTGCTGCGGATGGACACGCCGGGGATCCAGATCAAGCCGCTGCCCACCCTGGACGGCCCGCCGGACCACGAGCAGGAGATCAACCAGGTCTTCTTCGACAATGTCCGCGTGCCGATCGCCAACCGCATCGGCGAGGAGAACAAGGGCTGGACCTATGCCAAGTACCTGCTGGAGTTCGAGCGCGGCAACGCCTACGCGCCGGGCCTGATGAACATGCTCAAGAAGGTCAAGCGCATCGCAGCGCTCGAGCGGGCCGACGACGGCGGACGGTTGCTCGACGACGCCGACTTCCGCCAGAAGATCGCCAATCTGGAGATCCAGGTCGCGGCCCTGAACGCCACCGAGCTGCGGATCTTCTCCAGCCGCACGGCCGGCAAGGCGATCGGCCCGGCCTCGTCGATGCTGAAATGCGTGGGGTCCGAGCACCAGCAGGCGATCACCGAACTGACCCTGGAGGCGGTCGGGACCTACGCCGCGCCGTTCGTCCAGAACACCTGGGCGGCCAGCAATGACGGCCGAGCGGGACCGGACTATGCGGGCCCGGCGGCGCCGGCCTATTTCAACTACCGCAAGGCCTCGATCTACGCCGGCTCGAACGAGATCCAGCGCAACATCATGGCCAAGATGGTGCTGGGGCTTTGAGGTCGGCGCCGTAACGCCCCCTCCGTCTCGCTGCGTATCCGCAGCGATCCACCTCCCCCGCAGGCGGGGGAGGATGAAGCCGCATCCTCCTCACCCGTGAAACGGGGGAGGTGGCGCGGCGCTGATAGGCGACGTGACGGAGGGGGCGCTCTGCATCACCCCAGTATTTCTAACTAGCTTCTGGCTCGAACAAGTGTTTGGATTGCCGGCAACACCTCCTGTTCCGGAACGCTCCATGTCCCTCGACGCCCTGTTCACGCCGTTCGCGTTCAAGTCGCTGAAGCTGCCCAATCGGGTGGTGATGGCGCCGATGACGCGGTCGTTCTCGCCCGGCGGCGTGCCCACCGACGAGGTCGCCGCCTATTACCGCCGCCGCGCGGAAGGCCAGGTGGGGCTGATCGTCACCGAGGGCACGGGCGTGGCCCGGCCCGCCTCGCTGAACGACGCCAACGTGCCGCGCTTTCACGGCGAGGCCGAGCTGGCCGGCTGGAAGAAGGTGGTCGACGAGGTCCACGCCGCCGGCGGCCTGATCGCCCCGCAGCTGTGGCACGTGGGCGCGGCGCGCGGCAAAGACGTGCTGGGCAAGATCGACAGCCCCTCGGGCCTGTCCAAGAAGGGCGGCAATCCGTTCACCGAGCCGATGACCGACGCCGAGGTCGCCGACACCATCTCAGCCTTCGCCACCGCCGCCGCCGACGCCAAGCGTCTGGGCTTCGACGCCATCGAGCTGCACGGCGCCCATGGCTATCTGATCGACCAGTTCTTCTGGGAGGGCACCAACGTCCGCGACGACGTGTTCGGCGGCCCGACCATCGCCGACCGCGGCAAGTTCGCCGCCGAGATCCTGAAGGCCGTCCGCGCCGCCGTCGGCCCCGACTATCCGGTGATCATCCGCCTGTCGCAGTGGAAGCAGCAGGACTACGCGGTCAAGAACGCTGAGACCCCGCAACTGCTGGAGGCCTGGCTGCAGCCGCTGGCCGACGCCGGCGCCGACATCTTCCACTGCAGCCAACGCCGGTTCTGGGAGCCGGAGTTCGAGGGCAGCGACCTCAACTTCGCCGGCTGGGCCAAGAAGCTGACCGGCGCCCCGACCATCACCGTCGGCTCGGTGGGCCTGTCGGGCGAGTTCATCGCCGCGTTCGGCGGCGAGGGCAGCCAGCCCGCCTCGATCGACGGCCTGCTGGAGCGCCTGGAGCGCGGCGAGTTCGACATGGTTGGCGTCGGCCGCGCCCTGCTGCAGGACCCCGAATGGGTCGTGAAGATCCGCGACGGCCGCCAGGACGAGCTGAAGAACTTCGAACGCGAGGCGCTGGGGGTGCTGTACTAAATCCTCCCTGTTCCGGGGCTGGGCGATCCGCCGGCGCCGGCGCATCGTCCTCCCGTTCAAGCAGGGAGGCGTCGATGAACTGGTTGCCGTATGTCGCGGGTTTGCTGGCGCTCCTGGCCATGGCGCTGCTGATCGCCGGGGCGTTTCTGAGGGAGTAGGCGGGGGCGATAGATGCTCCCCCGCGCTGCGGGGGAGCTGTCGCGGAGCGACTGAGGGGGCTAGCTGGACGATGGCCGAGTTGGCCCCCTCCGGCCCTCTGGGCCACCTCCCCCGCAACGCGGGGGAGGATCAGACGCCTACGCGATCGTCGTCACCAGGCCGCCCTCAACCTTCAGCGACGCGCCGTTGGTGGCGGCCGACAGCGGGCTGGCGACATAGGCCACCAGGCTGGCGACTTCCTCGGGTTCGATCATTCGCTGCAGCAGCGAGGCCGAGCGGTGCTGGGTGAAGAATTCGGCCTCGTGCTCCTCGGGCGTGCCGTCCGGATTGGTCGAGACGCTCTTCAGGAAGTCGGCGATGGCGGCTGCGCGGGTCGGGCCTGGCAGGACGGAATTGACCGTCACGCCGGTGCCCTTGGTCGCTTGCGCCATGCCGCGCGCGACCGCCAGCTGGGCGCTCTTGGTCATGCCGTAGTGGACCATCTCGCCGGGGACCGCGAGGCCGGACTCGGACGAGATGAAGATCACCCGGCCCCAGTTGCGCTCCAGCATGCCGGGGAAATAGCCGCGCGACAGGCGCACGCCGCTCATCACATTGACCTCGAACAGGCGCAGCCAGTCCGCGTCCGGGATGTCGGCGAAGGCCTTCATCTCGTAGATGCCGAGGTTGTTGACCAGGATGTCGACGGCCG
Organism: Caulobacter sp. P4_E5; assembly: GCF_056401555.1. Taxonomy (NCBI): domain Bacteria; kingdom Pseudomonadati; phylum Pseudomonadota; class Alphaproteobacteria; order Caulobacterales; family Caulobacteraceae; genus Caulobacter; species Caulobacter sp. P4_E5. Next base: position 1,947 of record NZ_JBFUJD010000079.1, on the reverse strand, counting down.
GGACGGCCTTGAGGATCGCCTCGGCGCCGTCGGCCGTGGCCGCGTCGGCCAGCACGCCCTCCACCTTGGTTCCGCCTGAAGCGCGGATGCTGGCCAACGCCGCGTCCAGCTTGTCCTGGGCGCGGCCGGTGACGAAGACCTTGGCGCCTTCGACGGCCAGGGTGCGAGCGATCTCCAGGCCAATGCCAGCGGTCGAGCCGGTCACCAGCGCGGTCTTGTCTTGAAGTTTGAGGTCCATCGCTGGGCTCCGTTGATTGATGGAGCCTAGATGGGCCGGCCCCGGCCGTAGACTACGTCACGGCTAGGACCAGGACTTGTGAATTCAGGGCACAGTTTGAAGGCGTCAGCCGTTGAAGTTCAGCTTCAGACCCGGCCTCGGCCACCGCGCCTTGAAGAGCTTGCCGGTGCCCGAGGCGGTGATCCACGCGTCGCGCATGTCCGCGCCGCCGAAGCAGATGTTGGTCACGATCACGTCCGGGACGGCGTAGTGCTCGGTCGAGCYGTCCGGGTCGAAGGCGGTGATCCCGCCGTTGATGATCGTGGCGACGCAGACCTTGCCACCGGCCTCGACCGCCAAACTGTCCAGCAGCTGGTAGCCTGGCAGGGTGCAGACCACGTCGCCGGGCATCAGCGGGTGCGGGTCGGCCAGCACGCCGGGCTCGGTGACCGCGAACGACCACAGGCGGCCCAGCAGGGTGTCGGCCATGTAGACGGTTTTCTCGTCCGGCGAGAGGCCCACGCCGTTGGGCGAGACGAAGTGGTCGCGCCAGCGGGTGATCTTGGAGCCGTCGGCCAGGGCGTAGTACAGCGCCCCATACTTGCGGCCCTCCGGCGTCGTGCAGCCGTGGTCGGTGAACCAGAAGCCGCCCCGCTTGTCGAAAACCAGGTCGTTGGGCCCGACGAGGGCCTTGCCGTCGCAGGCGGTGTACAGCGTCGTGATCGCGCCGGTGGCGATGTCGATCCGCTGGATGGAGCCGCCCGTGTGTGTTGGCGGGGTAGGCCCCGGGATGTTCAGGCCGTTGGCCTCGAAGAACTGGAAGCTGCCGCCGTTGTTGGTGACGTACAGCGCCCCGTCCGGCCCGATCGCCGCGCCGTTGGGACCGCCGCCGGTCTGCGCGACTGTTTCCTTGCGCCCGTCCGGCCAGATCCGCGTCAGGCGCTGGCCCTGGATTTCGGTGAGGATCACCGAGCCGTCGGCCATGGCCACTGGCCCCTCGGGAAATTGCAGGCCTTCGGCGACCAGCTGGATGTCCATTGGCGTCTCCCTCGCGCCTCTGAATGGGCGCTGGCGGTGACTATAAACGCTTGTTTGAACCTGGCGAGAGGCGCGCGGCGATCGCGCATTGTTTCACCGACGACTGAGGCCTTGCGCCTGACACGGTTCGCGGTGAGCTTGGCGCAAAGTGCGAATAGGGGATTCTTGAAATGCGGGCGTCTTTGATGGCAGTCGCGGCGGTCGGGCTGATGATGACGGGCTGCGGGACCAGATTCCCCCTGCTGTCGCCGAAGCCCGCGTCGATGCCGACGCGGCCCAGCTGCCCGGCGATGAAGAACGAGGCCTGGGCCCCGGTGGTGGACGGCGCCATCCACAAGACGTTCGACCGCGATCTTCAGAAGCGGTTCGGCGACACCGCAACCCACGTGCGGCTCGCCTGGAGCAAGACCGACAAGGGCAACACCGTGATCACCGCCCAACGAATCGGCCCGGCCAAGTTCGCGATGCCCGAGCCCGGCAAGGGCGGCGAGGTCGAGATCGTGTTCAAGGCCTGCACGGGCAAGCTCCTGAAGACGCACAAGCTGGCCGGCCTGGAGAAGCATCCGAAGCCGCTGCCGGCGGATGGCGCGAACTAGGCTCCAACCCTGTCATCCCGGCCGCAGCGAAGCGGAGAGCCGGGACCGCCACAGGCTCTGAGCTTCCGGCGGTCCCGGATCGGCGCGCTGCGCGCT
>NZ_JBFUJD010000078.1:0-27606 GCF_056401555.1 Caulobacter sp. P4_E5 | reverse complement strand
GTTGAACAGGCACGGCATTTCTTGGATCGCCACGCCGCTGCCTTCAGCAATCTCACGAAGCGCCGCCGCCAGCAGCGCCCCGCCACGCACGCCGTTCGCGTCCTCGCGTTCCTCGGCCGAGACGCGGCAGGTGTTGCAGACCACCACCGCCGGGCCGTCGTCGGCCGCGCGCAGCAGGGTCAAAACTCGATCCCCGTCAAAACTCGATCCCCGCTTGGGCCTTCACGCCGGCGCGGAACGGGTGCTTGACCTGGGCCATCTCGGTGACCAGGTCGGCGGCCTCGATCAGGGCGTCAGGGGCGTTGCGGCCGGTGACCACCACGTGCTTGCCCTCGGGCCGGTTGACCAGCACCTCCAGCACCTCGGCCAACGGCAGGTAGTCGTAGCGCAGGATGATGTTCAGCTCGTCGGCCACCACCATGTCCCAATCGGGATCGGCGATACGGGCCTTGATGACCTCCCAGGCCTGGCGGGCCACGGCGATGTCGCGGGCGCGGTCCTGGGTGTCCCAGGTGAAGCCCTCGCCCATCGGCCGAAACTCGACGTGGTCGGGGAACGCATCAAAGACGAGCTTCTCGCCGGTCTGCATCGCGCCCTTGATGAACTGGACGACGCTGACCCGCTGGCCGTGGCCGATGGCGCGGCAGACCATGCCCAGCGCCGCCGTGGTCTTGCCCTTGCCCGCCCCTGTGTGGACGATCAGCAGGCCCTTCTCGATCTGGCGCTCGGCCATCATCTTGGCCCGCGCGGCCTGGATGACCTTCATCTTGGCGTTGTGGCGCGCGTTCTTGGCGGCTTCTTGGGCCGCCTCTTGGGCCGCTTCGTCTGTGGTTTCAGTCATCACCCTGCCCTCGCCGGGCACCCCGCCGGCCGCGTTGATATGACGAAGGCCGGTCTCCTGGCTTACGCCCTCCCGTCGCGGCGCCTTCCCAGGATGAGTTCCCAGTGGCTGAGTGCCGTGACGATCGACGGACGATCACAGTTGCGGGGGCAGCCGCGGATTGGTCACCGCGTTCCCGGAGGCTTGCGCCTCCATGCCTTCGATATCCGGCGTAGGCGCGCCGGCTACGGGGGTCAAGCTTAGTTCACCAAAGGCCTAGTTCGGGAGCGTCAGGCGGTAGACCAGGATCAGGTTGTCGTTGTCGCCTGTCCCCGTATCGCCCTTCAGCGAGGCGTCGAAGTCCTGGCCGTTGACCCGCCCCTGGGCGGTGGCGAAGTCGTTGTCGCTGCCGACCAACAGGAAGACGTCGCGCGGCGCGGCCTTGTCGAAGGCCGGCGCCAGAGCCAAGGCCTCCAGCTTCTCGGGCAGGCTGGTCGCGGTCGACGGGCTCACGGACAGGTTCACGCCGACCTTGGCCAGCTGGACGGGATTCAGCAGGTTGACCAGCTCGGCCTGGGCGGCGGGCTTGATGTCGGGGTTCAGAACGCCGTCCTTGGCGACCGGGGTCACGTCCTGTTCGTACGGCGTGCCGGCCAAGTTCGTCGCGCCGGCCAGGTCGACCAGCAGGACGCTCTTGTAGACCGGCGCATTCGCCGTGCCCTTGCCGCGGCCGGCGCCGTCGCGGGCCAGCAGCAGGAAGCGGCTGTCGCTGAGCGCGGCGATCTCGGACTGGGCGGCGGTGGCGTCGGCGGCCTGGCCGTCGCCGGTCTCGCGCACGGTCGGCAGCTGCAGCACATAGTGGCCGATCGGGGCCAGTGGCGTGCGGGTCTTGGTGATATCGTAGACCAGCACGCGGGTATTGTTGCGGGTGGCGTTGTTGGACGTGGAGTCCTGCATCGTCGCGCTCTGCAGCACCGCGATCAGGCGCTTGCCGTCGGGCGTGACGGCCAGGGCTTCCAGGCCCTGGTTGTTGCGGCGGCCGGTGGTCGGCGCTTTCTCGGCCCCGAAGTCCAGCTGGCCCTTTTTGATCGGCTTCAGGGCCGGAACCGTCTCGATCGTCCCGGCCAGCTTGCCGGCCTTGTCGAACAGGTAGATGCCGGCCGCGTACTCGTCGGAGACGTAGAAGCTGCCGTCCGGCAGGTAGGCGATGGCTTCGGAGTCCAGGCTGATCCGCCCCGCCCCCTCGCCGCTGACCGGCGACGGATAGCGGACGCCGTCACGGACCAGGACGTTCGGTCCGGGGTCCTTGCCGGTGAACGGCGCGCCCACTTGGTCTTTCAGCAGGAAACCGCCGGTCGGGGTGATGGTCAGGCCCTGGCCGGGGACCAGCTTGATCGCGTGGGTGTGGACCCGGTTGGAATAGTCGGTCGTGCCGGCGAACGGCCCGACATTGTTGGGGCCACGGTCCGGCAGGGTGCGCAAGGTCCCTTCATAGGAGCCGTCCGCGTTCCGCTTCCAGCCGTCCAGCGCCATGCTGGAGAACGAGCCCAGGGTCTCGCCGTTGAAGTCGCGCGTCGCCGCCGGCAGCCAGCCCACGGCCACCAGGCCGTGGTTGACATAGGTCTTACCCTCGAAGCTCACCGCCACGTCCCCCGCCCGCTGGTCCCAGTGCGGCGTAAGGTACTGGGCCGACGCGCCGCCCGCGAGAGCCAATGCGAAGGCGGCGACGGTTCCGGCCAGGCGACGACGCGACATGGCGGCTCCCCTTAGAAGCGGTAGCGGACGGTGGCGCCGACCGTGCGCGGATTGCCCGGATAGCCCTGGATGATGCCCGTCGACTTCGTCAGGCCCAGCAGGTTGATGTAGTAGGCCTTGTCGGCCAGGTTCTCGACCCAGACCTGCAGGTCGAGGCTGTCGTCCATGAACAGCGTGCCGATCCGCAGGTTGGCCAGGGCGTAGCTCTTGATCTGCGCCGCCGGGTCCAGGGTGATCGTAGTGTTCTGGGTCGAGCGCCAGTTGGCGTCGAAGGTCGCGTAGCTGGTCGTGCCCGACACGAACGAGTGCTCGTAGTTCACCGTGACGCTGCTGGTCCATTTCGGAGCCCAGGCGACCTGGCGGCCGGTCAGGTCGCAGGTCAGGGCCGTCGATTGGGCCGGGCAGACCGAGTTGTGGAAGCTCTTGTAGGTGGCCTCGTTGTAGCCGAGCAGCCCCTTGACGCGCAGCGCGCCCAGGCGCGCCTCGCTCTCGACCTCGACGCCGCGCGAACGCAGCGACCCGACATTGGCCAGGAAGCGGACGGCGGTGTTGCCGACGCCGATCGCCTGGTTGGCCTGGTAGTCTTTCACCTCGGTGTTGAACGCCGTGACGTTCAGCAGCAGGCGGTGGTCGAACCACTCGCTCTTGAAGCCGGCCTCGACATTGTCCGAGGTCTCGCCGTCGACGTCCTGCTTGGCGCCGTAGATGGCCGTGGCCGGGTCGAAGGGCAGCAGGTTGAAACCCGCCGACTTGTGGCCGCGCGCGGCGGTGACATAGGCCATGAAGTCGGCGGTCGGGCGGTAGCTGACCCCGACCTGGCCCGACAGCGACTTGTCCTTCAGGGCGTCTGTGGCGCGGCCCAGCTGGGCGTTGGCGCCGGCGGCCGACATGGCCGTGACCTGGGCCTGGGTCAGATTGCCCAGATTGCTCTCGACCCAGCCGGTATAGGCGTAGTCGCGGTCTTCCCAGGTCTGGCGAAGGCCCAGGTTGATCGCCCACTTCCGGTCGGCGTCCGGATGCCAGACGACGTTGCCGAACAGGGCGGCGGTGTCGGTGTGGAAGCTGGCGTACGAGCGCATGCCGAAGCCGGCGACGGCGTCGGCATAGGCGCCCTGAGCCCAGGTCTTGCCGGCCAGGGTCGGGAAGGCCGTCGCCGAAGGGTTGGCGGCCCAGATGTTGTACTGGTTGCCGAAGCGGATCCGCGAATTCACGCCCAGGTACTGGGTCGACAGGAACGTGCCGACCACCGCCTCGACCGGCTTGTCCTTGGCCGAGGCCCAGCGCAGCTCCTGCGAATACTGGCGCTCGACGTTGCACGAGCCGTAGTCCGGGATGGCGTTCAGCTGGGTGTAGTCGTTGTCGTTGTTGGTGAAGCAGGTCCAGTTCTGGAAGGCGCTGATCGAGGTGATCGTCCCCTTCTCGCCCAGGTCCCAGTTCAGTTCGCCGCTGACCAGGTTGGCGTGAGTGGTCGCCGTCAGCGGGGCGTCGATATTGACCTCGCGCTTCTCGGCGTCGCTGACCAGCAGGGTGTAGCCGGCGGCGGCCATCCGGGCCTGCAGGGCGGCGGGGTTGTAGACCCCGAGGATCACCGGGCCGATCGAGTTGAAGTTCTGCTCGGTGTGCTGGGCGATCAGGCGGAAGGTGACGTCGTCGCCGACCTTGGCCAGGAACTGACCGCGCACGCCCTCGCTCTGGCGGGCGTTGGCGGCCGGGCCGCCGGCGCGGTTGGGATAGTTGCCGTCCTTGTCGGTGTAGAAGGCCGAGACGCGGGCGGCCAGCTTGCCGTCCATCAGCGGGCCGGAGACGCTGGCCTTGACCTGACGCAGGTTGTCCTCGCCGAAGGTCACCTCGGCCGAGCCTTCCGGCGTGAAGGTCGGGAGCTTGGAGTTGATGATCACCGCGCCGGCCGTGGTGTTTTTGCCGAACAGCGTGCCTTGCGGGCCGCGCAGCAGCTCGATGTCGGCGATGTCGCTGAAGTCGCCGCTGACCATGCCCTGGCGGCYGGTATAGACGCCGTCGACGAAGATGCCGACCGAGCCGTCGATGCCGTCGGTGTTGAAGCCGTTGTTGCCGATGCCCCGGATGCCCAGGTTCTGCTGCTTCGGATTGGTCAGATAGACCGAGAAGGCCGGGAACTTGTACTGGAAGTTGGTGAAGTTCAGCAGGTTCTGGCGCTGGAYCTCGCCCGCCGAGATCACCGTCACCGGTGTCGGAACGGTCTGGACGTTCTCCGAGCGCTTGCGGGCGGTGACCATCACCTCCTCGATGCGGGAATCGTTGTCGGCTGGCTCGGCGGCAGTGGCCAGATCCGCGGCGCGGGCTTGGGCCACGGTCAGCAGCATGCTGCTGGAGAATAGGAAGGCCAGGCCGTGCTTCAGGCGCGACGTTTGGATCGACATAGGAACATCCCCGACAGTACTCGCTTCCCGGCGGAAGCAAACGCGTCGGCGCGACATCCGAATTGCGAACATAGGCGCGCGGAGAGGCGCACAGTCACGAGACTGTCTCAGAGAAGATCCCAGATTCGACCAGAATTCGGACGCTCAGCGCCTCTGAACTTTGCGTCGCTCTTAGGGCGTTACTGCGTAGCTTTTGTGACTGAGATCGCGATTTCCGCGAACGGTTATCGTCCGCCCGCGGCCGGCTCCATCAACGCCCGCGCCACGCCATTGGTCCAGCCGAAGCCGTCCTGGGTGGGGTACTCCCCGCCCCCGCCGGCCTTGGCCTCCTCGACGTCGTACTTCTCCAGCATCTTGCCGCTGGCCTTGTACTCGCGCTCGACCGTGGCCAGCCAGCGCTTGGCGATCTCGTTGGCCAGGGCGTCCTCGCCGTAGCGGCGCAGGCCCGAGACGGCCACCCACTGCAGCGGCGCCCAGCCGTTGGGCGTGTCCCACTGCTGGCCGGTGCGGACCGTGGTGGTGCGCAGGCCGCCGGGGGCCAGCAGCGCGTCCCAGGTCTTCTGGGCGACGATGTGGGCCTTCGACTCGTCCGCGGCGCCGACGAACAGCGGATAGAAGGTCGCCGCGCTGAGATGGTCCAGGCGCTGGCCGGTCTTCCACTGGTAGTCGACATAGCCGCCTTGGGCGCTGTCCCACAGATAGAAGTCGATCGCCTCGGCCCGGGCGTGGGCTCGACGGTCGAACTCCGACACGCAGTCGGCGTCGGCCAGTTGGGCGCAGCCCGTCGAGATCGCCTTCTCCAGGCCGTACATCAGGCTGTTGAGGTCGACCGGCACGATCGAGGTCGTCTGGATCGTCGAGAGGCTCTGGCCGTCGGCCATCCAGCGCGAGGAGAAGTCCCAGCCGCTCTCGGCCCCGGCCCGCAGATCGCGGAACACCTCGGCCTGCGGGCGGCCGCTCTTCAGGGCGGTCTCCAGGTCCTCGCGGTAGGACTCGTCGCGCGGCGTGTCGCGGTCGTCCCAGTAGCGGTTCAGGACCCCGCCATCGGCCATGGCCACCACGCGGCGATGGGCTTCGCCGGGCTTCAGGTCGACGTCGCCGTCCATCCAGAAGGCGTACTCACGGCGCATCCGGTCGACGCGAGCCTTGACCGTCTTGGGATCCGTGGCGCCCGACAGCCCGACCATGGCGAAGAAGAACGGCGGCTGCGAGCGGCTCAGATAATAGGTCCGCGCGCCGTTGGGGATGTGGCCGTAGGCGTCGATCAGGCCGCCGAAATCGTCGATCATGTTCTCGACCAGGTCGTCGCGGCGGTCGGCCTTCAGGCCCAGCATCGTGAAATAGCTGTCCCAGTAATAGATCTCGCGAAAGCGCCCGCCCGGCACGACGAACGGCTTGGCCATGGCCAGGGCCGAACCGCCGGCCACGGGCTTCACGGGCGGCTTGGTCAGGTGCGGCCAGAGAGCGGCGATATGGGCCTTGAGCGTCGTGCGCTTGGCTGTCCGTTTCGGCGCCGCGCCCGTCCCGGGGACCACGAAGTTGGCGCGGACGAAACGCTTCAGCTCGGCGTCGCTGAACGTCGCATGGGCGCGGTAGTCGGCCAGGATCTTCGTGGGCGCTCGCTTGGGGACAGCATCGACGAAGGTCTTGCCGTCCGGGAAGATCCGCCGGGTCTGCACCTGGTGGAACAGCTCCTGGTAGGTGTCCGCCGGCGTGGGGACCTTGGCCGCGTCCTGGACCACGCCCGGGGCTGCGTCCTCCGGTCCGGCGAACGCCGCCGAGGACAGGGCCAAGGCGGCGAACGTCGCGGCGATCAGACGAACCATGCGAAGCCTCGAACTCAACTCAAGCCACATTAATCACCGCCTCCCCGGCCAAGGCCAGGACCCGGATACAACCAGAGCGTCGGACGATAGTCCGAAACGCAAGGCCTTGCGACCCAGGCCCCGACTTTCGCCGGAGAGATAGCGGTAAGCCAAGGCCTAGAAGTTATACCCCACCGACAGCCGCACCGAGCGGCCCAGGATCGGCCGGGCGTTGGCGCCGCTGGTGGAGCGCGGATCGCCTTCGGTCAGGCCATGGCTGTTGGTCAGGTTGTCGGCGGCGACCTGGACGCTGAAGTCGCCGACGTTGAAGATCGCGCCCAGATCGACCTTGGTGTAGCCGTTCAGCGTCTGGGTGTTGGCGTTGTCGCCCCAGCGGTCGTCCACGGCGCTGACCGTGCCGTAGAAGGTGGTGGCCACCGACCCCAGCTGGACGTCGTAGCTGGGCGTGAAGCGGATCTGCCAGTTGGGCTGACGCTGGGCGCTGTTGCCCGTGTTGCCCGGGATCGACGATTTCTTGATCTCGGTCTTCTGCAAGGTGCCGTTCAGCGACAGCGACAGGCCGAAGTCCGAGCGCCAGCGGCCGTCCAGCTCGATGCCGCGCGCCTTGTTGGCGTTGGTCTCCAGCACGCCGCCGACGTCGGCGAACTTGGCCCCGTCGAAGCTGTTGGCGAAGCCGGTGGCGTACAGCTCGAACGGTCCCGAGCGCAGCTTGTAGCCCAGCTCGTACTGCTTGACGCTGAGGGTGTCGGTCAGGTTTTCGCGGAAGTTGTCGAAGCTGGGGAACTTGTAGCCCTTCGAATAGCGGGCGAAGACGCCCGAGGTTTCCGAGAGGTCGTAGTTCAGGCCGGCCGTGTAGGAGAGCTTGCTCTTGCTGTAGTCGACGGTGCGGATGGCCAGGCCGTCGGGATAGCCGTTGCCGTCGTCGACGACATAGTCGGTGTCGAAGGTCTCGTGGCGCGCGCCGACGTCCAGGCGCAGGCGCTCCATGATCTGCCAGGAGTCGGCCAGGTAGAAGGCGTTGACCTTGCCGTCGCCGTTCGAGTTCAGGCCATAGGCCCAACAGCCCGAGCCGCTGCCGGCCGTGGCGAGATTGGCGCACGAAACGTTGGCCGCCAGGTAGTCGCCATTGGCCTTGACCTGCATCGGCTTGAAGTTGCCGATGGTCCAGAAGTCGTCCGACGAGAAGCTCGAGGCGTAGTAGCCGGCCGAGATCGAGTGGCCGCCGATCTTCTTGTTGATGCTGAAGTCGTTGACGAAGGCCTCGATGTCCTTCTCGACGATCCACGCGCCCCAGTTCTGGACGTAGTCGCCCGAGCCCAGGGTCGCCCCGCCCCGCGTCCGGACCGGGCCGCCGATCACGGCGCCCACCGAGGCGGCGGTCACCGCCCCGCCGTCCGGCACCAGGCCGTAGGTGTCGGCGTCGCCCTTGGTGAAGCTGAAGCGGTCGCGCACCGTCCAGCCGTCGCCGAACTCGTGCTCGAAACTGCCGCCGGCCACATAGCCCTTCCAGCCTCGGCCGTGAGCCAGGTCGAAGTTGCGGGTCGTACCGTTGGCGTGGACCTGCAGGGTCTGCTGGCGGGAGAGATCGCCCAGCTGGGTATATTCGCCCTTGTCGACGCCGGGCACGTTGATCGCGAACGGCAAGTACCAGGCGCCGTGGTCGTCGGTGAAGCGGGCATAGAAGTTGACCTTGCCGCGCTCCAGCCGCTTGGTCAGGTTGACCGTGAACTGCTGGCCCTTCTCGCTATCGAACTGGGTGTCGCGGATGCCCGGCGAGCGGGTCACATAGCCGCCGGCCATGAAATAGAGGTCGTCGGCCAGCTTGCCGCTGACCACGCCATCGACGCGGCGCAGGCCGTAGTCGGACGTGGTGGCCTTGATCAGGCCCTTGGTCTCCTGGCCGCCTTCCTTGAGCATGAAGTTGGTGGTCAGGCCCGGCTGGCCGTTCGAGAAGATCGGGTTGGGACCGCCGCGCAGGGCTTCCATCCGCGAGATCGTCTCGTCGACGCGGAAGATCGACGAGTTCTCCAGGAACGACAGGGTCGAGGGCGGATAGATCGGCGCGCCCTGCAGCTGGATGGTCAGGAACTCGGCGTYGCCGGTGGCGGGGAAGCCGCGCACGAAGACGTTGGCCCCAGCCACGCCGCCCGAGGTCTCGACCCAGACGCCGGGCACCAGGCTCAGCAGCTCGGCGCTGCTCTTGGGCGAGGCTTTCAGGATGTCCTGGGCGTTGACGGTGGTGACCGCGAAACTGGCCGACAGCTTGTCGACGCCCGCGCCGCCGGGGGTGCCGACGACGATCACTTCGTCGACTTCGGCGGGTTCTTCCGGACGGCTTTGTTCTACCGCGGCAGCTGGCGCGGCGACCTGGCCGGCGGCGCTGGCGCTGACCAGCAGCGGCCGCTCACGAATGGCGTAGACGCCGCTGGCGGTCGGCTGGGCCACCAGGTTGGAGCCGGCCAGCAGGCGCGTCAGGCCCTCGTCGGCGCTGAATTCGCCTTTCAGTCTGGGCGCCCGCTTGCCGCGGGTCAGGTTCTCGTCGAAGGCCAGTTGCTTGCCCGAAGCCCGGCCGAAGGCGCGCAGGGCGCCAGCCAGGTCCTGGGCCGGAATGTCATAGGTTTGTTCAGCGCGCGCTTGCGCCGACACGACACCCGGCGCGGCCAGGGCCATCAGCACGGCCGCCGAGGCGCCCAGCAGCCAACGTTGATCGAAAGACTTGCTCATTCGTCCCTCCCTCGCGCCGCTTGTTCTGTCTATCGGCGCTTTTGGTAAGTGAGACGCCTCACTCCACGGAGGACTCACCGCCGCTCGAAAAACTTTTTGGCTGGCGCTGGAACGAGCGCAGCACGGTCTCGCCCTGGCCGTTGAYGGCGCGCACCGGCAGCACCGCCGTGACGCCGTCGACGAAGGCGCGGGTGTCGCCTGAGGTGAAGACGCCGCTGATCCGCAAGGACGCGACCGTCGGGTCGCCGATCCGCAGCTTCTCGCGGGCGTAGCGGTTCACCCGCTCGACGGCGAGACTCATCGGCTCGTCCTGGAACACCAGTTGGCCGGTTTCCCAGGCCCCGGCCCGCGAGGGATCGGCGGGCATGACCGAAGCGGCTTCGGAATTGACTTGGGCGACCAGCTCGTGGTCGGGCGTCAGCGACTTCTCGGTCGGCGCGCCGTTCACGCGCAGCAACGGCGGCGGACGGCCCTTGGCGCCCTCCCCGTCCAATACGGCGACATGGCCTTCGTAGAGCACGACCCGCATCTGGTCGGCGATCCGCTCGACGCTGAACGTGGTGCCGGTGGCGACCACCAGCTTGCCGCCGGCCGCGACCGAGAACGGCCGCAGCGGATCCTTGGCCACCGCGAACTTGGCGCGGCCCTGCTCCAGCCACAGCCGCCGGCGGTCGCCGTCGTAGCGGACCTTCAGCACCGTGTCGGCGTCCAGCGAGGCGCGCGAGCCATCGGCCAGCTCGACGATACGCCGCTCGCCCTCGGAAGTGCGATAGACGTCCGGCAGGCTGGCCCGCCAGGTCAATCCGCCACCCAGGGCGACGGCGGCGACCACCGCCGCGGCGGCGCTCCAGATCGCCACGCGCGGGCCGGGCTTTTCGGCCCATTGGCGGCGCTGGGCGCGGCGCAGGTCGTTCAGGGCTTCGCCGCGCAGGGCGATCATGCCGGGGTGCGCCGCCTGCTCGTCCACCGCCCGCCAGGCGGCGACGGCGTCGTCCAGCAGCTCGCGATGTTCCGGGTCCTCGGCAAACCAGGCGTCCAGCTCATCCTGCTCGACCGGCGTCAGCTCGCCTTCCGACAGGCGCACGCACCATTCGGCGGCCTGGTCCAAGGCGAGGTCGAGGGCGAGGTCCATCTTGTCGTCGTCCATGGGTCCGCTCATTCGCCCGCCCTCAGCTGTCGCGTCAGGTGGCCCATGGCCTTGAGGATGTGTTTCTGCACGCCGCTGGTGGTCATGCCGTAAAGAGTGGCCAGCTCGGCCTGCTTCATGCCTTCCAGCCGATACAGCAGGAAGATGGCCCGCGTGCGCTCGGGCAGCTCGCGCAGCACCCGCGACACCGCGCCCAGATCCTCGCGGCCCAGCAGGATGCGGGCGGGGTCCAGCGGCTCCAGGTCGACGGGATCGCCCGCCGCGATGGTCGCGCGATAGCTGGCCCGCACTCGTTCGCGCCGGTGGCGGTCGCGCAGCAGGTTGGCGGCCATCTGGAAGATGTAGGCGTCGGCGTTCTCCATGGCCGGGTCCTCGACCCGGGCCAGCTTGGCGAACAGCTCCTGGGTCATGTCCTCGGCGTCGCTGTGGCTGGCCGCGCGGCGCATGAAGAAGGCCATCAGCGCTGGCCTGTAGCGCCGATCCAAACCCCGAAGATCGTGTGGCGTCGCCTGCCGCACCGCTGGAACCTCGCCGAGCCTGATACCGCTCCCTGCAACCCATGACGCGCAGGTTCGTCGGACGCACACCAGCACCCGCGAAGTTTTTTGGCCAGAGCTTGTCCGGGCCCTTCGGAACCGGCGGCTCGGCCGCGCCGTTGGCGTCCCGATGCGGATCGCCACCTTCAACATCAACGGCGTCAACGGCCGGCTCTCGGCGCTGCTGCGCTGGCTGGACGAGGACAAGCCCGACGTCGCCTGCCTGCAAGAGCTGAAGGCGCCGCAGGATCGGTTTCCGCAAGACGCGATCCGCGAGGCCGGCTACGGCGCCATCTGGCACGGCCAGAGCGCTTGGAACGGCGTGGCGATCCTGGCGCGCGGCGACAAGCCGGTGGAGCGCCGGCGCGGCCTGCCCGGCGATCCGGACGACCCGCACAGCCGCTATATCGAGGCCGAGGTCGGCGATCTGATCGTCGGCTGCCTTTACGCACCCAACGGCAACCCCGCCCCAGGGCCGAAGTTCGACTACAAGCTGAAATGGTACGCGCGCTTCCTGCTGCACGCCGAGGACCTGCTGGCCGAGCAGCGACCGGTGATCCTGGCCGGCGACTACAACATCATCCCCACCGACCTGGACGTCTATGTCCCCGACCGCTGGCGCGACGACGCCCTGTTCCGGCCCGAGGTGCGGACCGCCTATCGCTACATGCTCGACCAGGGCTGGACCGACGCTCTGCGGACGCTGCATCCGGACGAACGGATCTACACTTTCTGGGATTACCTGCGCCGCCGCTTCGATCGCGACGCCGGCCTGCGGATCGACCACCTGATGCTGGACCCGATCCTGGCCCCGCGCCTGGTCGCCGCCGGGGTCGACCGGCACGTGCGGGCTCGCGAAAAGCCCAGTGACCACGCGCCGGTCTGGGTGGAGTTGGGGGAGTAGAGGTTCGAACTTCAGAACCCATTTCCAGTGTCATCCCGGCCGCAGCGAAGCGGAGAGCCGGGATCCAGGGACCACCGCACAGGGCTGGCCCCTGGGTCCCGGACAGCCTCTGCGAGGCTTCCGGGATGACACGGGATTTTGGGCTCTGAGTTATTGCCTAAGCCGCCAGCAGCTCATCGGCCGGGCCGAAGAACTCGTAGTGGATCCGGTCGGACGGCACGCCCGCCGCGACCAGGCCGCCGACCAGGCTGCGCAGGAACGGCTTGGGGCCGCACAGGTAGAAGTCGGCGGTGTCGAACGGCGTCTCCGCCTTCAGCCAGTCGATCGAGACGAAGCCTTCGACGTCGTGGGTCTGGCCCAGCACATCGGCCGCGCCCGGCTCGCTGTAGAAGGTGGCGACCTTGGCGCGGCCGTGGGCGGCGGCCAGGATCTTGACCTGCGCGCCCAGGGCATGGACGTCGCCGTTCAGTGCGCCGTGGACGAAGTGGGCCTCCAGTTCCGGATGGTCGGCGGCGATGGCCTCCAGCATGGCCACCATCGGCGTCAGGCCGACGCCGCCGCTCAACAGCACCACCGGACGCTCGGCGGCCTTGAAGTGGAAGTCGCCGGCCGGCGGGGTGGCCATCAGGACGTCGCCGACCTGGATGGCGTCGTGCAGGTGGCCCGAAGCCAGGCCGTTGGTCTCACGCTTGACCGAGATCCGGTAGGTCTCGCCGTTGGCGGCCTGCGAGATCGAGTAGTTGCGCTTGACGCCCTTCTCGGTCGGCGTGTCGAAGCTGAAGGTCAGGTACTGGCCAGGCTTGTGGACCACGACCTTGCCGCCGTCCTCGGGCCGCAGCACGAACGAGGTGATCACCGCGCTCTCGCGGATCTTCTTCTCGACGACGAAGGCGCGCCAGCCGCTCCAGCCGCCCTCCTGGGCCTCGATCTCTTGGCGGATGCCGGCCTCGCGGCCCATCAGGATGTTGGCCAGGGCCCAGTAGGCCTCGCCCCAGGCCTGCAGGATTTCATCGGTGGCGGCGTCGCCCAGCACGTCCTTGATCGCGCCCAGAAGGGCCGTGGCGACGTAGGGATAGTGCTCGGGCAGGATGTTGTAGCCGATGTGCTTCTGGGCCATGCGCTCGACGGCCGCGCCCAGGACGCCCAGGTTGTCGATGTTCTTGGCGTAGGCCAGCACCGCGCCGGCCAGGGCCTTTACCTGCGCGCCGGACTCCTGGTTGGCCTGGTTGAACAGCGCGCGGATGTGGGCGTCCTGGAACAGGCGCGCGTACATGGCGGTGGTGATCGCCGCGCCGTGCTCGGCCAGGGCCGGGACCGTGGCCTTGACCAGGGAGATCGTCTTGTCGCTCAGCGGGGTCGTCATGGGAGGCGCTCTTCTTTATAAGATGCAGACAATATGCATCTATATCCACGCCAGAGCTGGAACAAGAAAAGATGCCCCTTAAGTACCTGTTTAGCCGCGCTCCGCTCGACGCCGCCGATCCAGAACTGTAAGCGAGCCTCCAGATGCGCCTGACCCGCTACACCGACTATGCGATCCGCGTGCTGCTGCACCTGGCCGCGCACGATGACCAGACGGTCTCGATCCAGGAGATCGCCCGCGCCTATGGCATCTCCAAGGACCACCTGATGAAGGTGGTGCAGCAGCTGTCCAAGGCCGGTTTCGTCGCCGCCCAGCGCGGGCGCGGCGGTGGACTGCGATTGGGCAAGCCGGCCTCGGAGATCCGCATCGGCGACGTGGTGCGTCAGACCGAGGACGGCTTCCAGCTGGTGGATTGTGGAAGCTGCAAGGTCGCGCCCGTCTGCGGCCTGCCCCGCACGCTGAACGAGGCCACCGCCGCCTTCCTGGCCGTGCTGGACGCCCAGACCCTGGACGCGATCGTCGCCGACCAAGCCGCCGCGCGGCGGCTGCTGACCCTGGCCTCGTAGCGATTGCGGCGCGCCAATATTTCCATTATTCTAGAAATATGGAAATGAAACTGGCGATCGACCGCTTGTCCGCACTGGCCCATCCGGCGCGTCTGGCGGCCTTCCGCCTGCTGATCAAGGCCGGCGCCGACGGCCTGCCCGCCGGCGAGATCGGCCGCCTGATCGGCGTTCCGCCCAGCACCCTGTCGAGCCAGCTGGCCATCCTGGAGCGCGCGGGCCTGACCCGCTCGCGGCGCGAGGGCCGATCGATCCTGCACGCGGCCGACTACACGGCGATGAGCGTCTTGGTCGCCTACCTGGCCGAGGACTGTTGCGCCGGCGCGCCCGAGGGCTGCCTGCCGACCACCGCCTTCGCGTGCCGGTCGTGAGCTCGCTGAGCCGCCGCCTCGCCGCCGAGGCCCTGGGGACCGCCCTGCTGCTGGCCGTCGTGGTCGGGTCGGGCGTGATGGGCCAGACCTTGGCCCCGGACCAGGACGCCCTGGCCCTGTTGGGCAACACCCTGGCCACCGGCGCGGCGCTGGTCGTGCTGATCACCATCTTCGGCCCGGTCAGCGGCGCGCACTTCAATCCCGTGGTGACGGCCGCCATGGTCGCCCGCCGGGAAATCGCGCCCAGCCACGCCGCGCTCTATGTCGTCGCCCAGATCGGCGGCGCCCTGGCCGGCGTCTGGATCGCCCACGCCATGTTCGGCCAGGCGATCCTGCAGGTTTCGACCCACGCCCGCGACGGCGGGTCCCAGGTCCTGTCCGAGGCCGTCGCCACCTTCGGCCTGATGGCCACGATCCTGGGGACTTCACGGTTCAAGCCGAGCATGACGGCGGCCTGCGTCGGGCTTTACATCACCGCCGCCTACTGGTTCACCGCCTCGACCTCGTTCGCGAATCCGGCGGTGACCCTGGCGCGCGGCCTGACCGACACCTTCTCCGGCATAGCGCCGGGCTCGATCCTGGGCTTCGTCCTGGGCCAGGTCGTCGGCGCCGCCCTGGCGCTCGCCGTCTTCGACTGGATGTTCAAGCAGGAACCCGCATGACCGCCTTCCCCGTCACCATCTTCCACAATCCCAAGTGCGGCACCTCGCGCAACGTCGTGGCCATGGTCGAGGCCGCCGGCTATGCGCCGACCATCGTCGAATACGTGAAGCAAGGCTGGACCCGCGAGCAGTTGCTGGATCTCGCCGCTCGCTCGGGCCTGACGGTGCGCGAGCTGATGCGCGAGAAAGGCACGCCCGCCGAGGACCTGGGCCTGCTCGAAGAAGGCGTCGCCGACGACGTCATCCTGGCGGCGATGGTCGAGCACCCGATCCTGGTCAACCGCCCGATCGTCGCGACGCCCAAGGGCGTGGCCCTGGCGCGGCCGTCCGAGAAGGTCTTCGACCTGCTGGACAATGTCCCCGAAAGCTTCACCAAGGAGGATGGCGAGGTCGTTAAACGGTAGAGGTTTGTCCGCATACGGACGCTGTCGTAAAACTGTCGTCGAACTGTGACAAAAGCCCGGTCATCGGTCCGGCATGCTCCCCCAAGTCACCGGACGACACAGGATTTTGACGACATGAACAAGCTCATTGGCGCGGTCGCGACCGTCGCCCTGCTCGCCGTCGCCGACAACGCCTACGCAGCCCGCGACTATGTCTGGGCGGCCGGCTCCTCGACCGTGTTCCCGTTCTCGACGCGCGTCGCCGAGAACTATTCGAAGAAGACCGGCAAGAAGTCGCCCAAGGTGGAGAGCCTGGGCACCGGCGGCGGCATCAAGATGTTCTGCGGCGGCACGGGCGAGAAGTTCCCCGACATCGCCAACGCCTCGCGCCCGATGAAGAAGTCCGAGTTCCAGGCCTGCCAGAAGGCCGGGGTGAAGGACATCGTCGAGATCAAGATCGGCTTCGACGGCATCGTCGTGGCGGTCGATAAGAAGGGCCCGGACTTCAACTTCAAGCTCGAGCAGCTGTACCTGGGCCTGGCCGACCAGACCCTGCGCGGCGGCCAGCTGGTCAAGCAGCCCTACAAGAACTGGAACGAGGTCGGGCCCAGCCTGCCCAAGGCCCGCATCCTGGCCTACGGCCCGCCGCCCACCTCGGGCACCCGTGACGCCTTCGTCGAGCTGGCCATGGAGGGCGGCGCCGCCAAGCTGCCGACCCTGGCCAAGCTGAAGGCCGACGACGAGAAGAAGTTCAAGGCCACCGTCTCGCCGATGCGCACCGACGGCGCCTGGGTCGACGCCGGCGAGAACGACAACGCCATTGTCGGCACGATCGAGAAGACCCCCAACGCCCTGGGCGTGTTCGGCTATTCGTTCCTGGAAGAGAACGCCTCGCGCATCAAGGGCGCGTCGGTCAACGGCGTGAAGCCGACGGCCCAGGCCATCGCCAGCGGCCAGTATCCGCTGTCGCGTTCGCTCTACGTCTACGTGAAGAAGTCGCAGGTCGGCGTGACGCCGGGCCTGAAGGAGTTCGTCACCGAGTTCGTGTCGGACGCCGCCACCGGTCGCGGCGGCTATCTGCAAGGCCGCGGCCTGATCCCGCTGCCGCCGCCGCAGCACCAAGCCATGAAGGGCAAGGCCGGCGCTCTGCCGCCCATGCCGATGCCGAAGGACTAAGCGCCCTCAAGCGCCAAGCATGGAAAGGCGGTGGCTTCGGCCGCCGCCTTTTTCATTTGGGTTCGACGTCATGGCCGTACGGCTTGGCGTCGTCGCAGATCTCGTACCAGGGCGGCTTGTCGGGCGCGTATTCGTGGAAGTCCATCCGCACGCCCGGGTCGTCGTCCAGGCAGTTGGCGGCGATGGCCACCACCCGCGCGCCATCGGGATCGCCCAGCGATGTGCCGCAGCGCCGGCAGAAGGCGCGGCTGAACGTCATCGGCGGCTTGGGCTGGTAGCGGACCAGCAGTTCCCTGCCCGCCAGCCAGTGGAACGCCTCGGTCCGCACGTAGACATAGGTGCTGGAGCCGGCCTTGCGGCAGCGCGAGCAGTGGCAGGCCCCCATCATGGCCGGTCGCTCGAACAGCTCGAAGCGGACGCCGCCGCAGCAGCAACTTCCCTTGATCGTCAATACGCATCTCCTTGAACCCTCAAGGAAACTGCGCCTCCCCTGTCGCCAGCTTGGTGTCAGCAGGGTGTGGGGGGCGGTTGAGGCGAGTTGTCGCGGGGGTGAACCCCTTCTCCCCTTGCGGGAGAAGGTGTCGCCGTAGGCGACGGATGAGGGGTCGAAAGGCCTTTCAGCCTACGCCCTGCATATCCACTGTCGCGGCGGTTTCTACCTTCCACCCCTCACCCGACCCGCTTCGCGGGCCACCCTCTCCCGCAAGGGGAGAGGGGAATTCTTACGGCCGCGCCCGCGACGTCATGCCGGCGGCGGCGGCGTCGTCGGCGACTTGCGGATCCAGCGCCTGGGGCTGGGCGGCCGGGCGATCGGCGCGGGCAGCGGCCGCGGGAACCTCGGCGATCGGCGCGGAGGTCTCCATCTTGTGCGGGGCCGGCTGGGACGAGATCGACTTGGCGCTCATCGCCGCGGTCGCAGCGTCGTCGGCGGCGGTGCGGACCTCGGACGGGCCGTCCTCGTAGCCGCCGCCGCTGGAGGTCAGGAACAGGATGGTCCCGAACGTCGCCAAGACCCCGACGATGAAGCCAAGAATGACCCAACCGAACGGATTGCCGCGACGCTCGCTCATCTAACTCTTCCCTACTAGGTCCCCGACCACTTGCGGACGGGACCGACGTCGACGTGCACGAACTTGCTGCTGGGATAATAACCCACGCCGCCGCGTCCGAGATCCAGGGCCGCGGCCCTTACGTGTTCGAGCGCGACATCCTCCAGATAGATGTCCATGGCCTTGCCGTCCATGTGCAAGCTGCGCTTGGCGACCTCGCCGCTGCGTTCGGACAACAGCCTGTTGGTCGCCGGCGAGCGATAGCCGGAGATGACCTGGAACGGGCTCTTGGCCTCGGTCTTCTTGGCGATCTGATCGAGGATGTCGTAGAGGCCCGGATTCATCGGGTGGACCTCGTCGTTGCGGTAGTCGCGCAGCACCTTGTTCAAGGCGTTGACGGCGTCGGGAACGTAGGCGCCGTTGTCCCAATAGACCGCTTCCAGCTTTTCGCCGGTATGGATGTTGTGCAGATGGACCCAGCGCAGATCGACCGCCGCCTTGACCACGGGCGCCTCGACGGGCGTCGGGCGCAGGGCGATTGGCGCAGCCGGAACCGGGCGGGCGGCCGGGATTTTACCCTCAAGGATATCGCCGATGATGTCGTCGTCGGCGCGCGCCGCCAACGGCAGAAGTCCAGCCCCGAAAGCGCCCAGCCCCCACTGGAGCAGCTTACGTCGATGCATGCGTTTACGCCCTTACCCGACACTAAAGAGCGGTAAGGACACCCCAGGAAGATTAAGAAAGCAAGCTGAGCAGGGTCAGAGTGCGGCGATCCGCTGCACCAGCTCGCGATCCCAGCCATACGGGTCCTGGCGGAAATTCACCTGCCCGTCGGGGGTCACATAGGCCGTCCAGTACAACAGGAAGACCGCGATCTGCTGGGGCAGCTTGGCCCGCACGGTGTCGCCCGAGGCGATGGTTTCGTCGATCTTTTCGGGCGTCCAGAGCGGGTCGCCCTCCATCAGCGCCTTGGCCAGTTCGATCGGCTTTTGCAGACGCACGCAGCCGTGGCTGGCCAGGCGGCTGAAGCTGTCGAACCGCGAGCGGCTGGGCGTGTCGTGCAGATAGACGCCGTACGGGTTGTTGAAGTCGAACTTCACCTGGCCCAGGGCCGCCTTGGGGCCGGCCTTCTGCTGCAGGCGCGAGCCGCCGTCGCCGGTCGGAATGACGATGAAGTCGTTGCGGCGCAGATAGCCGGGGCTGGCCTTCTCCTTGGGCCACAGCTCCTTGGCGGCGATCGAGGACGGCACGTTCCACGGCGGGTTCAGCACGATGCTGTGGATCATCGACGACAGCATCGGCGTCTCGTCGCCGGGCCGCCCGGTGACCGCGCGCATGGTCAGGGTCGGGGTGTCGTGGTGGAATACCGACAGGATGGCGGCGGCGACGTTCACCTGGATGCGATCGGCCGGCAGCACCTGCGGCAGCCAGCGCCAGCGCTCCATGTTGGCGACGATCTGGTCGACGCGCCGCTCGACCGGCGTGTTCAGGGCGTCCAGGGTCTTCTTGTCGACGATGCCGTTGGGATTGAGGCCGAAGCGCTTCTGGGCCCGCTGCACGGCCTGGGTCAGGGCGGCGTCGAAGATCGGGGCGGCGTCGACGGCGATGGTCGGGTCCTCGGCGGCCAGGCGGGCCTCCAGCGCCACGACGCGGGCCCCGGTCGCGCCTTCCTTCAGGTCCGGGCCGGGCGTCAGGGGCGGCCAGCCGCCCCGAGCGGCGATGTCGCGATAGGTGGCCAGGCCCGTGCGCAGGGTCTGGTAGCCGGTATAGGGCGGCGGCAGGCCGTCCAGCCATTCGGCCAGGCGATCCTGCTGCGCGGCCAGGACGAAGTCGGCGGTCGGGTCGTAGGGCGCGGGGCGCAGGCCCCACTCGTTCATGAAGCCGCTGGCCGGCAGACGGCCGGTGCGCACGGCGCGGGCATAGGCCAGGGTCAGGCCGACCAGCTGGTTCTGGCCGGCGGCGCGGGCGGCCGGATCGCGGCTCAGATAGAGGCTGATGGCCTGGTCAGGCGCGAAGGCCCCCAGCTCGAAGCCGTGGGTATAGGCGTCGCCCAGCACCCGGCGCAGCACCTCGACCTGGTCGGCGCGTAGCTGCACGCTGGACAGGTCAGGCTGGAAGATCGAGGTGCGCGGCGCCTGGATCAGCGGGACCGACTGCACGGGCCTGCCGCCGGCCAGCGGCGGGCGCTGCGACTGGGCCTGGGCCGGCGCGAGAGACAGCAGGCACAGCGCCACAGCCAGGACGCCGCAGGATCTCGATACTCGCATCACCGTCGAACAGCCCGCCGCACACGCGCGGCCAGGCCGCGTTAAGGATCCAAATGGCCGACGCCGGCCCTTGCCGTCAACGCGAGTAGCGTGGAAGGCGAACCTTCCCGGCGTTTCGCGAAGACGTTTTTCGAGAACAGGAACCCTCAAGCCACACCGTTGGTTTCACCCAGATCGGGTTACGGGCCGCCAAGGGGACAAAAGCTTGAACAAGTCGCTCGACCTCTTCCCGATCGGCAATTGCGCGGTCAGCGCGTTGATCGACACCGCCGGCCGCTTCGTCTGGGGCTGCGCGCCGCGCGTCGATTCCGACCCGGTGTTCAGCGCCCTGCTGGACAACGCCGATCCCGCCGGCCCGGACGCCAAGGGCCTGTGGGAAGTCCAGGTCGACCGTAGCGCCGAGGTCCGCCAGGGCTATCTGCGCAACACCCCGATCCTGCGCACCGAGATCGCCGACGAGGACGGCGCGCGGATCGAGATCCTGGATTTCGCCCCGCGCTACCAGCAGTTCGGCCGCATCTTCCGGCCCACCGCCTATATCCGCCTGATCCGGCCGATCATCGGCGTGGCGCGGGTCACCCTGCGCATGCGGCCCACCGCCGGCTGGGGCGCCAAGATCGCCGAGCACACCTCGGGCTCGAACCACATCCGCTATCTATGCTCGGACATGACCCTTCGGCTCACGACCGACGCGCCGGTCTCGCACATCCTGGAGGAGCGGACGTTCCGGCTGGAGCAGCCGATCGCCATGTACCTGGGCCCCGACGAAGGCTTCGACGCCCCGGTGGGCCCGACCTGCGAGCGGATGCTGCGCGACACCGAGGCCTACTGGAAGAACTGGGTGCGGGGCCTGGCCATCCCGCTGGAATGGCAGACGGCGGTGATCCGGGCGGCCATCACCCTGAAGCTGTGCGTGCACGAGGAGACCGGCGCGATCGTGGCGGCCCTGACCACCTCGATCCCGGAGCACGCTGACAGCGGCCGCAACTGGGACTACCGCTACTGCTGGCTCCGCGACGCCTACTACGTGGTGCAGGCCCTGAACCGGCTGGGCGCGGTCGACATCCTGGAGAACTATCTCGGCTATCTGCGCAACATCGTCGACCGGGCGGCCGGCGGCCATATCCAGCCGCTGTTCGGGGTCGGCTTCGAAGAGCATCTGACCGAGCGCTTCGCCCCCGACCTGCCCGGCTATCGCGGCATGGGGCCGGTGCGGGTGGGCAATCAGGCCTTCGAGCACATCCAGAACGACGTCTACGGCCAGATCATCCTGTCGACCGTCCAGGCCTTTTTCGACGAGCGCCTGTTGCGGCCGGCGACGGTCGAGGACTTCGAAGCCCTGGAACCGGTCGGCGAGCAGGCCTATCGGATGCACGACCAGCCCGACGCCAGCCTGTGGGAGTTCCGCGGCCGGGCCAATGTCCATACCTATTCCTCGGCCATGTGCTGGGCCGCCTGCGACCGGCTGGGCAACGCCGCCGAGAAGCTGGACCTGAAGGACAAGGCCGCCTTCTGGAACGGCCGCGCCGCCCAGGTGCGCAAGACGATCGAAAGCCGGGCCTGGAACGAGGAACTGGGGCGCTTCTCGGCCACCTTCGAGGGCGACGCCCTGGACGCCAGCCTGCTGCAACTGGTCGACCTGCGCTTCCACAAGCCCGACGACCCGCGCAACGTCGCCACGCTGAGGGCGATCGAGGAAGGCTTGCGGCGCGGGGCCTACCTGCTGCGCTACGCCATTCCCGACGACTTCGGCTCGCCGCAGACGGCGTTCAACATCTGCACCTTCTGGCTGATCGAGGCCCTGCACCTGTCCGGCCGCTCGGCCGAGGCGCGCGAATTGTTCGAGGACATGCTGTCGCGGCGCACCGGCGCGGGCCTGCTGTCCGAGGACATCGGCTTCGCCGACGGGGAGCTGTGGGGCAACTACCCGCAGACCTATTCGCTGGTCGGCCTGATCAACTGCGCCGTCCTGCTGAGCAAGCCGTGGACGGCGGTGCGCTAGACAAATCCCTGTCATCCCGGACAAGCGCGCAGCGCGCCGATCCGGGACCGCCGCAAGCTCGGCGTTTCCGGCGGTCCCGGCTCTTCCCCCGACCTTCGCCGGGATGACAGGAAAGAGGATGGACCGGGTGAAGATGTTGCAGTTTCGGCAAACATTGAAATCTGGACGCCACATCGGGCAGGCAACGGCGAGCCTGGGACATCGTAAATTCGGAGAAGCTCCTTGGTGAGCCGCAAACTGGCCTTGGTCGGTCTTCTGGGGTGTGTCGCGACCAGCGCCGCTCACGCGCAGGAAGCCAGGCCTGCCGTCCCCGCGTCGCGAACGCCGGCCCAGCCCGCCCGGGCGCCAGCCCAACGCCCCGCCGCGCCCCAGCCCGCCGCCAAGCCCGTCACGCCGGAAGATCTCGACACCGAGGTCGAGGCCGTCACCATCACCGCCAGCGGCAAGCCGTTCGGCGCGGTGCTGGGCGACATCCCGCCCGAGGAGACCCTGAGCGCGGCCGACGTCCGCTCGTTCGGGGTCAGCTCGATGACCGACCTCCTCACCGAGCTGGCCCCGCAGACCACCAGCGGCCTGGGCGGCGATCCGGTGGTGCTGCTGAACGGCCGACGCATTTCYGGCCAGGGCGAGATCCGCGACCTGCCGACCGAGGCCATCCAGCGGGTCGAGATCCTGCCCGAGGAAGTGGCGCTGAAGTACGGCTATTCGGCCGACCAGAAGGTCGTCAACATCGTGCTGCGCCAGCGTTTCCGGGCTCGGACGATCGAGGGCGCGGTCGGCGGCTCCACCGACGGCGGCCAGCTCAGCGAACAGGCCAACTACAGCCAGCTGCGTCTGAACCGCCAGGGCCGCACCAACCTGGCCATCAAGCTGCAGAACAGCGACTCGCTGCTGGAAGGCGACCGCGACCTGATCAGCCGGGGCCAGAGCGGCGTCTACGACTTCGTGGGCAACCTCGCCTCGCCCACCGGCGGCGAGATCGACCCGGCGCTCAGCGCCCTGGCCGGTTCGCCGGTCACCGTGGCCGGCGTCCCGACCTCGGCCGCCGGCGCCGCGCCCACCCTGGCGGCGTTCCTGCCTGGCGCCAACCGGGCCAATGTCGGCGACCTCGGCGACACCCGCACCCTGCTGCCGAAGACCACCCAGGTGTCGATCAACAGCGTCACCAACCGCTACATCTGGGACAACGTCTCGGCGACCCTGAACCTGGGGGCCACGGCCTCGCAGAGCGACTCCCTGCTGGGTCCGGCCCGGGCCCGCCTGCTGATCCCCGCCGGCGATCCCTATTCGCCGTTCGGCCGCGATGTGGCCCTCTACCGCTATCTCGGCGAGCAAGCCCCGCTGGGCCAGACCTCGAAGGCCCTGTCCGGCCACGCCGGCTTCACCCTGAACCGCGACACCGAAGACCTGCGGCTATCGCTGACCGGCAACTACGACCACGCCGTCAACACCACCTTGACCGATCGCGGCGTCGACCTGACCGGTGTCAACACCCGCCTGGCGGCGCGGGACCCGACGTTCAACCCGTTCGCCCCGCTGGACGGCCAGCTGGTGCTGTCCGACCGCGCCCGCTCGATCAGCGACACCGCCGACCTGCAGTTCGTGGCCAACGGCGCCCTGGCCCATTTCAAGGCCGGCGACCTGTCGACGACGTTCAAGGCCGGGCTGAACGGCTCGCGCCTGGAGGCGACCTCGCGCCGCTCGGGCGTGGAAAGCGACAGCGAGCTGTCGCGCGGCGACGCCAACGCCCAGGTCAGCTTCGACCTGCCGCTGGCCAGCCGCCGCAAGGGCGTGCGGGCCGGGATCGGCGATCTGTCGACCAACCTGAACCTGGCCGTGCGCCAGGTCTCGGACTTCGGGACCCTGACCACGATCGGCGGCGGGCTGAACTGGTCGCCGGTCAAGCCGATCAGCTTCATCGTCTCGGCCACCCGCCAGGAGAACGCCCCCAGCATCGCCCAGCTGGGCAATCCGCTGGTCACCACGCCGAACGCCCAGATCTTCGACTATGTGCGCGGCCAAACGGTCGACGTCACCCGCATCAGCGGCGGCAATCCCGACCTGAAGGCCGAGGAGCGCAACGTCCTGAGGCTGGGCGCGACCTACAAGCCCGAGAAGATCACCGGCCTGTCGCTGACCGCCAACTACACGCGGATCCGGATCAACAACCCCGTCGCCGGCTTCCCGGCCGCAACGGCGGCGGTCGAGGCCGCCTTCCCCGACCGGTTCACGCGCGACGCCGACGGCAATCTGACCCGCATCGACACCCGCCCGGTCAACTTCGCCAAGCGCGAGAGCCAGCAGTTCCGCTGGGGCCTGAACTTCTCGCGCCAGATCGGCAAGACCCCGCCCCCGCCGCCCGGCGGCTGGCGCGGTCGTCAGGGCGGCGGTTTCGGCGGCGGTCCTGGTGGCGGCGGGCAAGCCGGACAATCGGCCGTGCCGGGCGCAGAGCTTCTGCCTCGCAACACCGGCGACAGCGATGCGAACCGACCGCCGCAGCCGCAGCCCGATACGACCGACACCACCGCCCAGACCCAGCAGACGGGCCAGACCCCGCCGACGGGCGAAGAGCCCCCGCGTCCGGCTTTCGACGGCGGCGGACGTGGCGACGGCCCGGGCGCGCGCGGCTTCGGCGGCGGCGGTGGACGTGGCGGTGGCGGCTTCGGCGGCCGGGGCGGCGGCGGCAATCCGCGCGCCACCCGCCTGCAGCTGGCGCTGTTCCACACCATCCACCTGCGCGAGCGGGTGACGATCAACGACGCCCTGCCGGCCCTGGACCTGCTGAACGGCGACGTCTTGGGCTCGGGCGGCGGCCAGCCCCGCCACGAGGTCGAGGCCCAGGCGGGGATCACCCGCTACGGCCTGGGCGCGCGCCTGTCGGCCAACTGGAAGAGCGGAACCCACGTCAACAGCGGCGTCGGCGGCGCGACCAGCGACCTGGACTTCTCGGACCTGGCGACCATCAACCTGCGCCTGTTCGCCGATCTGGGCGTCCGGCGCGAGCTGGTCCAGAAGCATCCGATCCTGCGCGGGACGCGGTTGAGCTTGTCGGTCAACAACCTGTTCGACCAGCAGCAGACGGTCCGCGACGCCAATGGCGCGATCCCGGTGACCTACCAGCCCGACTACCTCGATCCGCGCGGTCGGGTGGTTCAGTTCAGCTTCCGCAAACTGCTGTTCTAGACCGGTCCAGAGCCCTCATCGGCGCTCACGATCCCGGGAACTCGCGCGCTTCCCGGGATCGAACACGGCCCTCCGGCGTTTTGGCCGGATGTTGCTTATTGATGAGGGGGTTCTCGCCATGACCGCGGCACAGCCGGTCTCGCGGGCGGAGTCTGTCGACCTTCCGCCTCCGCCCTTCGACCTGCCGCGCCGATCGGCGCTGTTCCTGGATCTCGACGGCACGCTCGCGCCGATCATGCCGCGTCCCGACGACGTGGGCCCCGACCCCGGCCGCGCGCGGCTGATCGCCCGCCTGCGCGAGGCCTTCGAGGACCGCGTCGCCGTGGTCAGCGGCCGCGCCCTGCCCGACCTGGACCATATCCTGGGCGGCGGCGTGACCGCGATCGCGGCCGTGCACGGCCTGGTGCGGCGCACCGCCGACGGCGCGGTCACCCGTCGCGAGCCCCACGCCGGGCTCGAGGACGCCCGCCGCATCCTGGGCGAGCTGGCCCATTGCGAACGCGGCCTGCTGTTCGAGGACAAGGACCTCAGCGTCGCCCTGCACTATCGCAACGCGCCCGCCTGCGCCGACGCCGTGATCGAGGCCGCCGAGCGCCTGTCCCAGGCCACCGGCCTCGTCCTGCAGCTGGGCGACATGGTGGCCGAGCTGCGCACGCCGGGCGCCGACAAGGGCGCGGCCGTGCGGGCCTTCCTGCGCGAACCGCCGTTCGCCGGGGCCACGCCGGTGTTTGTCGGCGACGACCTGACCGACGAGGACGGCTTCGCCGCCGTCAAGCGCCTGGGCGGCTTCGGCGTGCTGGTCGGCGAGGCCCGACCGACTGAAGCTGACCATCATCTCGCCGACACCGCAGCCGTCTATCGCTGGCTGGAAGGGCTCTGCGCGCCCGCGGACGCTCTTGGGGCCCACGCATGAGCCGCCTGATCGTCGTGTCCAATCGCGTCAATCCGCCGAGCTCGGCGGAGGGCGAAGGCAGCGTCGGGGGGCTGGCCATGGCCCTGGCCGCGGCGCTGAAGGAATATTCCGGCATCTGGTTCGGCTGGAGCGGCAAGACCATTCCGGAATTCACCGGCCAGCTGAACATGCAGCGGATCGAGGGCGTCACGGTCGCCACCGTCGACCTCGAGGAGACCGACTACCAGGAGTATTACAACGGCTACGCCAACAAGACGCTGTGGCCGCTGTTCCACTACCGCGTCGACCTGACCGCCTATGACCGCTCGTTCGGCGAGGGCTATGACCGGGTCAACAAGCGCTTCGCCGAGACCCTGCTGCCGCTGATCGAGCCCGACGACATCGTCTGGGTCCATGACTACCACCTGATCCCGGTCGCCCGCGAACTGCGGCGGATGGGCGTGACCAACCGGATCGGCTTCTTCCTGCACATCCCCTGGCCAGCCCACCAGCTGGTCACCACCCTGCCCCGCCATCGGGCGCTGGTGGAGGCCCTGTTCCACTACGACCTGATCGGCTTCCAGACCGAGGAGTCGCTGCAGGCCTTCGAGGGCTACGTGTTCTCGGAAGTGCACGGCTCCAAGAACGAGCGCGGCGAGCTGGTCGCGTTCGGCCAGCGCATCCAGGCGGCCGCCTTCCCGATCGGCGTCGACGCCAAGGACTTCGCCCAGCTCGTCCAGGGCGAGACCGCCCGCAAGGTCTACGATCGGATGATGGCCCACAGCGTCTTCCGCAAGATGATCGTCGGCGTCGACCGCCTGGACTATTCGAAGGGCCTGGAAGAGCGGCTGGTCGGCTTCGAGCGGTTCCTGCACGACCACCCCGACCTGCGCAGCAAGGTGATGCTGCTGCAGATCGCGCCGCTGTCGCGCGACGAGGTCGAGGCCTACCAGGATCTGCGCGGACGCCTGGACGGCCTGATCGGGCGCATAAACGGCGCCTATGCCGAGATGGACTTCACCCCGATCCGCTACGTCAACCGCTCGTACCGGCGCGACGAGCTGGCCGGCATCTACCGGGCCGCCAAGGCCGCCCTGGTCACGCCGCTGCGCGACGGCATGAACCTGGTGGCCAAGGAATATGTCGCGGCCCAGGACCCGGAGGATCCGGGCGTGCTGATCCTCTCCCGCTTCGCCGGCGCGGCGCGGCAGATGCGCGACGCCCTGATCGTCAATCCCAACAGCCCCGAAGAGATCTCCGACGCCCTCGAGCGGGCCCTGTCGATGGGGCTGAAGGAGCGCAAGCGGCGCTGGGAGGCCCTGTTCGACAATGTCGAGCGCGAGGACGTCACCGCCTGGCGCGACAACTTCGTGGCGGCGCTGCGCGCGCGACCGGGTCCCGGCGAGGACGACGCGGAAATCAAGCCGGCGCCGGTGCGCTCGCTGGACGTGGCGGCCAAGGCGCTGCGGAGCCAGGGCCCCGAAGCGAAGGCGATGCGGGCTTAGGGGGTCTGGCAAAGCTCAAAAAATTTGTGTCATCCCGGCCGTAGCGCAGCGGAGAGCCGGGACCCAGGGGCAACCGCAC
>NZ_JBFUJD010000077.1:0-28029 GCF_056401555.1 Caulobacter sp. P4_E5 | reverse complement strand
ATAGAGAGACATGGCTTTGCAATACTCGCCGAAACACAGGCGTGCGAAATCTGCTTCTAGATTTGAAGTTGTCTCGACAGGTCTAGTTAAAAACGGCGCCGACCAGGCCCGCCGTTTCGGTCGCACACCCAACACGCCACGACGCTTTGCTGTCGCAGCAGGTTTCTGCTTGTTTCCACCCTGCGGACCGCCCATTAAGAGCGGCGTAGAAGAATTTCACGCTTAGCGTGTTCGCCGTCGCTGAAACAACGCGTCGCCTGCAAGTCGCGACGCACATCAAATTATCAAATTTGCTCTTGAACTACTTTCATAAATTGGCTTTTCAGCGCCAGAACTGTACTTCTGCTGCTGCTTTATGCACGGAGTTGCAAATTCGATGTCGAAACCTGACCACCTTGACCTCGATAGCGTCGATTATCAGATCCTGAAGGAACTTTCCGTCGACGGACGAGCCTCTGACGTCTGGCTGGGCGAACAAATCAACCTCTCCAGCACCRCCGTGGCGCGTCGCCGCAAAAGCCTGGAAGAGCGCCAGGCGGTGCTGAGCTATTCGGCAAATCTGAACCTGCCGATGCTCGGCTATAGTGTCGTGGTGTTCGTCGCGATCGAATTGAGCTCCCAGGCCGAGCGGGCGCTCAATGAATTCGAGCGTGAAGTCGTAAAATGTCCGTCCGTTTCCTATTGCGGCTTCGTTTCCGGAGACACCGACTTCCTGATCATGCTCAACGTCGAGTCTTTCGAGGACTATGATCGTGTCTATCGCCGCGAGCTGTCGACCTTGCCGCACGTGGCCAAGATCCGCAGCAGCTTCGTGATGCGCGAGGTCGCCCGGCGAGGCACGCCGCCGATCGTCTTTCAGGAAAAGGCCAAGGCGCGGCGCAGCTAACCACGCCCTGCCGGAAGCAATTCGGAGCGACGCCAAGCTCTCCGAACGCTTCCAGCAAAGTCATCCATAGCTATTTCGCAAGTCCATTCGGGTATTTGATGCCCAGCTGCTCCAGATAAGAGCCGTACTTGCTGGAGTCGTAGTAGAACGGCTCCATCTTCGGGCGCATCTTGGCCATGATGTCCTCGTTCAACCAGATCGCCGGCTTGTCGTCCTTGGTCAGCACCGGGTCGTACTTGGTGTCCTTCAGCTGGACGTTCTGGAAGTAGGCCTTGGCGTCGGCGACCAGTTTCGGCGTCGTCATCAGGTCCAACACCGTGAGAGCCACCGCCTTGGCGCCGACCTCGGCGCCCTTGTGGGCGATCGGCGTCGCCATCGCCATGGCCGAGGTCACGTTGTGGCCGATGGCGTTCGGGATGTTGGAGGGATAGCGGATGGTGATGGTCGGCACCGTCCACATCACGTCGCCGATGTCGTCCGAGCCGCCGCCCATCGAGGCGCCGCGGCTGTCCGGCGTCGACAGCGGCGCGACCTCGGTGGCCAGCGGCTGCAGCTTGAACTTCTGAGCGACCTGGACCGACTTGGCGAACGCTTGGTCGTCAGCGCTCCACTTCGGCATGCCGACGGCCTTGATGTTGGCGTAGGCGGCCTCGGCCAGCGGCTTGTTGCTGTAGTTGGGCGCGGCGTAGCCCAGCACCCGATGCTCGACCGTGGTGCCCGTGGCCATGGCCGCCGCCTGCGAGATGGTGTTGCCCAACTCGTAGAGATTGCGGATCGAGTCGAAGGTGTTCTCGCGGAAATAGTACCAGACCGTGGCGACGCCGGGGACGATGTTGGGCTGGCCGCCGCCGTTGGTGATCACGTAGTGCGAACGCTGGGTCAGCGGCAGGTGCTCACGCCGCATATTCCACGCCATGTCCATCACCTCGACGCCGTCGAGGGCCGAGCGACCGTCCCATGGCTGGCCGGCCGCGTGGGCGGTCTTTCCGTGGAAGGTGTATTCCACCGAGACCATGCCGTTGTTGCCGCCCGGGCCCCAGCCGGTGCTGAAGTCCTTGCTGACGTGGGCGAAGATCGAGGCGTCGACGCCGTCGAACACGCCGGCGCGCACATAGTAGGCCTTGGCCGCCAGCAGCTCCTCAGCGACGCCCGGCCAAAGCATCAGCCGGCCCGGAATGTGGTTCTTCTCCATGACGTCCTTGGCCGCCAGGGCCGCGACGATCATCATGGGCATGCCCGAATTGTGGCCCTCGCCATGGCCCGGCGCGCCCTCGACCATCGGCTTGATCTCGGCGACGCCGGGGTACTGGGACAGGCCCAGCAGGTTGTCGATGTCGCTGCCCAGCGCCACCAGCGGCCCGCCGCTTCCCCAGGTGGCCGTCCAGGCCGTGGGAATGCCCGCGACGCCGCGCGTGATCTTGAAGCCGTTCTTCTCGAGAATGCCCGTCAGATATTCAGAGGTGCGGAACTCCTGGAAACCGGGTTCGGCATAGCTGAACACCTGGTCGATCATCTGTTGGTTCAGCTTGGCCCGCGCATCCACGCCGGCGGTCGCCGCGGCCTTCATGGCGGCCGTGGTCTCGGCGTGAGCAAGGGCCGCCGGCGCGGTCATGGCCCCCGCCAGCAGAATGGCGGCCAACGCCTTGGTCTTCGCAATCTTCTTCATTCCAGTCCCCTGTACTGCGACGCTCGAAGGCCTGCCGCTCCTCTGAAGCGGAATGGACCTGCGCCGCTCCGGCTCCGGACCCGGAACCCACGCCAATCCTCGGGCCTGGTCTCGGCCGGCCCATCCCCGCAAACCTCACCCCGAACCGCACCCAAGCCACTCGACGAAGATTTTAGTCGTCGTTTTCGAGCTTAAAGACGCCATATCATGATGAAAACATGCGTTGACGATCCATATTCGTCACGATATTCATCAATATGAAGTAGTTTCGCGCGAAAAACCTTCGAGCCTTTTCAAGTGAACGATCTCGAAGCGATTTCCTAAAATCGCGGCGCCTGAATGCTGCTTTGATGACCTTAGCCGCGCCCCTCCCTTCGGGAGGACGACGGTCGGGTGACCTGTCCGACGGATGATCGCCGCCGACTGGCCTTGGGCGCTCACCGGCCGAACGATGCGGGGGACGGCCAATCCGTCTTGTCGACCAAGGCGTCGAACGCCGCCGGCCACTGCTCGCGCCAGGCGGCCTTCCGATCGGCGTCGGCCCAACAGCCCTCGATACCGTTCAGCATCATGTCGCGCAGATCGCCGACATCATAGCCCAGGTGGCTGTGCATCAGCTCCCAGGCGCCGGCCGGGCTGACATTGTGCAGCGTCGGGTCGTCAGTGTTGGGATGAAGCTTCAGGCCCAGTTCCGACATCGCGCGGATCGGATGGTCGAGCGCCCAGCGCTCCGGCGCGAGCGTGCGC
The DNA here is from genome assembly GCF_056401555.1 of Caulobacter sp. P4_E5. Classification (NCBI taxonomy): domain Bacteria; kingdom Pseudomonadati; phylum Pseudomonadota; class Alphaproteobacteria; order Caulobacterales; family Caulobacteraceae; genus Caulobacter; species Caulobacter sp. P4_E5. The sequence continues at coordinate 24,730 of NZ_JBFUJD010000077.1, read as the reverse complement.
AGATAGTAGGAGTTGGTGGGCACCACCGTGAACAGCACGCCGCGGTCGGCATAGCGCCGGGCGAGATCCGGATTGTCGACGATGGTGTAGCCATGGTCGATGCGATCGACTTCCAGCAGATCGACGGCGGTCCGCACATTGGTCCAGGGCATGCCGAACTCGCCGGCATGGGCCGTGGCCTTCAGACCATGGCCGCGAGCCAGGGCGTAGGCCTCCCGGAAGAGCTCGGGCGGGCGGTCATTCTCGCGATAGTCGATGCCGATGCCCGGCACGGCCGCGTCGCGATGGGCCAGCATCAGTTCGACCATCTCCACCGCGTGCGAGGCCTCGGCCTCACGGTCGATGGCGGGGATCAGCAAGGCGCTGATCCCGAAGTCGGCCGAGGCTTCGCGGATCCCCGCCAGGATGCCGGCCTGCGCCTGGCCATAGGTCAGGCCGGTGTCGCGGATGGTGGCCGTCGGATTCCAGAAGAACTCGGCGTGGCGCACGTTTTCCGCCGCGGCGTCCTGCAGGTACTCGTAGGTGATCCGTCGGAAGTCGTCGGGCTGGAGCAGCAGATAACGCTCCAGCGCCCGCAGCACGCGCAGCACCCCGATTGGCTTGCTGCCGCGCTCGTAGAAGGCGGCGATCTCGGCGGCGCTGATCGGCGCGCCGCGCGCCTGCACGAACTCGGCGAAGGTCTCGCGGCGGACGGCTCCCAGAAGATGGCAATGCAGCTCGATCTTGGGGATAGCGCGGAAAACGTCGCGCTGCGCCGCCGTCGTCGCGCGCCCCAGCGTGGACGCGGGAACGTTGCCGATGCTTTTTGAAGGCTCGATGATCATGGCGCCTTGAGGCTTTGAAACTTAGTGCGTGGCGGCGGTGTAGAAGTAGTAGCCAAGCGGGATGGCCAGGATGAACAGCCCGACCGGGATCTCCCGCGCCTTGCCCGCCAGCACCTGGACGATGACGTGGACCAGCAGGCCGCCGGCGATGCCGGTGCCGAAGCTGTTGGAGATCAAGGTCAGCAGCACCATGGCGATGGGCGGGAACAGGTCGGTCACCGTCTCGCCGCGCAGGTGGCGGATGGTGCCCAGCATCGAGACGCCGATCAGGATCAGGGCCGGGGCGGTGGCCTGCTTAGGAATGGCCATGGCCAGCGGCAGCAGACACAGCGCGCCCAGGAACAGCGCCGCGGCGGTGACGGGCGTCAGGCCGGTGCGGCCGCCCGTCTCGACCCCGGCCGCCGACTCGACCAGGGCGGTGCCGGCCGGGACGCCGATCAGCGGCCCCGCGGCGGCGACCAGGGAGTCGACCAGGAACGGCCGCTCGATGCCGGGCAGGTTGCCGTCGGCGTCGGTCAAGCCGGCCTTGCCGCCGATCGCCAGGGTCGTGCCCAGGGTCGAGAAGAACTCGGCGGCGAAGAAGGCGAAGATATAGGGCAGCGCCGCCAGGCTGAACGCGCCCATCAGGTCGACCTTGAAGGCCACCGGCGTCAGGGCGTGGGGCGCCGAGAACACGCTGGCGGGCAGCTGGGTCAGGCCCAGCGGCACGCCGGCCAGGGCGGCGGCGGCGATGCCGGCCAGCACCGCGCCGGGGACCTTGCGCGCCTGCAGGGCCACGGCGACCGCCAGGCCGATCAGGGCGACGACGGGCCCGGGCTGCGAGAAGTCGCCCAGCTTCAAGGCCATGGTCTTGGCGTTGATCGAGACCATGCCGGCGTCGCGGCAGCCCAGCATGGCGATGAACAGGCCGATCGACGCCCCCAGCCCCAGCTTGATCTGGGCCGGGATCATCCGCACCACCAGCTCGCGCGCGCCGGTCAGGGTCAGGACGATGAACAGCAGGCCCGACGTCATGGCGATGGCCAGGCCCGTCGAGAGCGGCACGTGCTCGGTGTGGGCCAGGGTCACGCCCAGGATCACCGAGCCGCCGATGCCGGGCCCGACGATGAACGGCAGGTTGGCGTAGAGGCCCATGGCGATGCTGCCCAGGGCCATGACCAGGATCGCCGCCGTGGTCGCCGCGCCCCGGTCCATGCCGCCGGTCGACAGCAGCGACGGGATGACCACGATCAGATAGGCGGCCGCCAGGAAGCTGGTCAGGCCGGCCATCATCTCGCGGCCGACCGTGGTGTCGCGGGCCGCCAGGGCGAAGCGCCGGTCGAGGAAGGCGTGCAGGCGGCTCATCGGGAGGCCTGCGCCACGAAGGTCTCGACGAAGCGGTCGACGTCGATCGCCCGCACGATATGGACCTCGCGCTCGCCGCTGTTGGGGGCCATGTCCGCCTTCCAGACGACCGGCTGGCCGTAGGAAGGACCGGCGAAGGTGTCGACGTCCATGCGGGCGACCAGCTCCTCGGTGACCAGCGAGCGGTCGATGGCGACGGCCACGGTGATCTCGTCCCACAGGGGCTGGCCGATGCGGGCATAGGTCTTGACGTAGGTCGCCACCGGCGTGCCGGAGGCGCCGATCCGGTCGACCACCGCTTGCGTCGCCTTGGCGGCGGCGGTGACATTGCCCATCACGGTGATCTTCTTCCACGGCGCGGTCAGCACGATGTGCGCCGCCTCCGGATCGAAGATGAAGTTGAAGTCGGTGGCGTAGTCGGTGTTGCCGGTCACCCGCGCCACGGCGGTGTCCAGCTTGCCGGGCTCGATGACGACCTCCTTGGCCAGGGTGGCCAGGTCGGGCGCGATCCTCAGGGCCAGGGCGATGTTGGTCAGGGGGCCGGCGCTGACCACCGTCACCTGGCCCGGGCGCGCGCGGACGGCGCGGATCAGGGCGTGGACCGCGTCCTCGTCCGACGCCTTGATCGTCGGCGCGCCCTCGGGCATCGGCGGGATCAGGTCGGGGTCCTGCGGATGGTAGGTGCGGCCGGGACGCGGCGTGCTCCAGGCGCCCTTGAACGGCACCTTGCCGTAACGCGCCTCCCAGTTGGCCATCTCGGCCTGGGTGCGGATCAGCGGCATCTGGGCGCCGAGGTGGACCGGCGCGTCGGGGCGCTTGGCGATCTCGAGGAAGCGCAGCGCGTGGGCGGCCTCTTCCTTCAGCCAGGCGTCGCCGGTGACGACGCCGATGCCCAGCAGCTCGACCCGGTCGTCGCGCAGCAGCGGGATCAGCGACTGGATGTTGCTCTGGCCGGGGCCCAGGAAGTCGTTGTCGAAGAAAATCGCGACCTTCTCTTTCGAGGCTGGCGAGGCGGTCTGGGCGGATGCGCCGCCCGCGAGCGACAGGCTCGCGAGCAGCGCCGCCAGGCCAAGGGCTGCTGGACGCAAACAAGGGGGAAAGCGACAGGGCAGCATGGGAGGTCCTTGGCCTGGACGTGGGAGGAAATACGCCCCTCCCCCGTCTGGATCGGAAAGGGACTGGATTAGAAGCGGGCGGTGGCGCCGACGAACATGTAGCGGCCCAGCGAGTCGTACATCCCCGCGAAGAAGGCCCCGTTCGAGGTCTGGCCGCCCGTGCTGGCGGTCAGCGGCGGATCCTTGTCGAAGGCGTTGTTGACGCCAAGCCGCACGGTGACCTTGTCGGTCACGTTCGCCGAGGCCGCGAAGTCGACATAGCTGACGCTGGGCATCTTCAGGTCGTAGGGCTGATAGACCCCGGCCAGATAGATCGACGGGCTGGACTTGTCGTTGGTCGTGCCGCCGATGTAGCGCCAGGTGGTCGACAGGTTGACGCCGCCGCGCGAGGTCCAGTCGGCGACCAGGCGGTGACGCCATTCAGGGATYGGCTGGCCGCAGGTGACGCCGAAATGGCCGTCGCAGCGATACGGGGCCAGGCCGGGCAGGATCTGGACCTCGTACCGGTTGGTCTTGGTCCCGGCGAAATTCAGGCCGAGGCGCCCCATGCTGCGGCCGAACAGCTCGGGCAGGTCATGCGAATAGCTGGCCGCGAAATCTAGGCCTCGGGTCTTCAGATAGCCGGCGTTGACGCTGGTGGTGATCACATAGCCGCTGGTCACCAGCGAGCCGGTCGCCGCGTTGCGCTTGATCAGGTCGCAGGCGATGCCGGCGTTGAGGCACTGGTTCAGCTCGATGCTGGCCGGCACCGTGGTGATCAGCTTCTTCACGTCGATGTCGAAATAGTCGACCGAGACGCTGAGGCCGGGCACGAACCGCGGCAGCAGTTGCACGCCGAACGACTTGGTGTTCGAGGTTTCCGGATCCAGGTCCGGATTGCCGCCGACCATGGCGCCGGACTGCTGGCCCGCCGCCGGGGCGATCGATCCGTACTGGGTGGCCGTCACGCCCGACAGCGCGCACTGGGCCGCCGTCGCCTTGGGCGTCGCGCCTTCGCACGGGTCGGTGATCGCCGCGGTCACGACCCGCTGCGGGCCGAACAGCTCCACGAGATTGGGAGCGCGGACGGCGCGCTGATAGCTGCCGCGCAGGCGCACGTCGCGGATCGGGGTCCACTCGCCGCCGCCCTTGTAGGCCCAGGTGTCGCCGGCGGTGCTGTAGTCGGAGTAGCGGACGCCGCCCTCGACCGACAGGCTCTTGAAGAACGGCTTGTCCTCGACCAGCGGGACGCGGATCTCGCCATAGACTTCCTTGACGTCGAACGACCCGGCGATCGGGAATTCGCCGCCCGAATTGCCGGCCACGTCGCGGCTGCTGTAGGCCGCGTCGGGCTGGAAGCTGATCTTCTCCTTGCGGTACTCGGCGCCGAGGGCCAGGCCGATCGGATAGGACGCCAGCGGGCTGGTCAGCCCCAGGTCGCCGGTCAGGGCGCCGCTGAGGATGCTCTCCTCGGTATAGCCCTTCCGGCGGACCACGTTCTGCACGTAGTTCAGCGCCGCCGAGGTGATGCCGTCGGCCTGGAACAGGTTGATCGGCACGCAGGCCGGATCGGTCCCGTTGGCCACGGATTCGCAGACCACCTGGCCGCTGGCGTTGGTCACGGCGCGCAGGGCCTTGGCGAACTTGGCCAGCGAGTAGTCGCCGGTCAGCCGCGAGGTGTAGTCGGTGCGGCCGTACTGCGCGTAGACGTCGTAGCGCCAGCGCGAGGTCAGGTCGCCGCGCAGGCCCGCCACGCCGCGATACGAGGTGTGGTCGCTGTAGTCATGGCGCGAGCCGCCCAGGGCGTTGCGCTGCGAGACGATGACGTTGGCGCTCTGGGCGTCGGTCAGGCCCACCGAGGTGCAGATCAGGTTTTTTTCCTGGGCCGAAATCAGCGGGTTGTTGCAGTTGATCTTCTCGGAGACCGTGAACACGGCGGTGGGCGACAGTTTGATGTCGGCCTCGTCGTGCATGTACATCAGCTCGCCATAGAGCTCGGCCTTGTCCGAGATCCGGTAGCGGCCGAACAGGTCGGCGTTGTAGCGCTTGTCGGGCGACTGCAGGTCGTAGGTGGCGCCATTGTTGAAGCCGTCCGAGGTGCGATAGGTCCGCAGCGTGTTGCCTTCCAGGGCATAGCTGCCCCGGGTCGCGCCCGTGGTCGGGTTGGTCAGCTGGAACTGCACGGGATAGGTGGCGCTGGACAGCGAGCAGGCATAGCCGGCCGCCGTGGCCGACAGGTTGCAGGTCGAGAAGTCGCGGTCCTTGGTGCCGACGCCGGCGATGTCCTTGTAGCTGAAGAAGCCGGTGACGTTGCCCCGGCCCTCGGCGAAGTTCTTGCCCACGGTGATCGAATAGCTCTGCTGCTCGCCGTCCAGTTCGCGACCGAACGCCGGCGTCTGGCCGGCCGCCTTGGCCGCCGAGACGATCGAACTGTGGTTGTCGTGCATGTAGACGCCGCCCTGGACGTCCAGCTGCACGCCCTCGAAGTCGCGCTTGAGCATGAAGTTGACGACCCCGGCCAGGGCGTCGGAGCCATAGACCGCCGAGGCGCCGCCGGTGACCACGTCGATGCGCTGGATCAGGGCGGCGGGGATGTTGTTGATGTCGGCCGCCTGGGCCGCCGAGCGGGCCGGGTCGCCCTGCATCAGGCGGCGCCCGTCAATCAGCACCAGGGTCCGCTGGTTGCCGAGGTTGCGCAGGTTGATGGTCGCCGTGCCGCTGGCGCCGACGGTGCCGCCGCGATTGCCGCTGCCCTGGTCGGCAAAGGCCTGGGGCAGGGTGTTGATCAGGTCCTCGACCCGCACCACGCCGCGCCGAGCGATCTCCTTGTCGCCGACCGTGCTGACCGGGCTGACGCTGGTGGCGTCGGGGCTCTTGAGGCGCGAGCCGGTGACCACGATCGCCTCGATCTGGTCCGCCGGGGCCTCTTGAGCGCTGGCCGCGCCGCCGCAGGCCAGGGCCGCCAGCACGGCGGTCGAGGCGATGCCCAGCCACGACGCCTTGGAGCGATGGCGGACAGGAACAGGATCAGGCGCGGAATCGGCGAACGACATCGAAGAACCCCCTTGGTTGTTGGCGCGCCTCGCCGACAGCCCTCCCGGCCTTTTCTCTTTATCGTTGTTCACCCCGATAAGTAGAGATGATCAAAATTCGCACTCCTTTGAGCACGACTTCGATCTTCTCTGCCTTCTATTTATACTGCTGGGTGGAAGCGCGATGAAGGCACGCTAGCGAGCCCTCTTAGAAAGGGAAATTCTTTGTATTTATCTCGCTATAGATCGCGCTTATAGCCAGCCCACAGGCGCGATCCAGCCAGTCTGGAACCCCGTCGTGCAGCCCTCTTCGACCATCACCCTGCCCCGCCCGGCCGCTCGCATCCAGGCCATCTCGCTGCGCCAGCTGCGGTTCTTCACGGCCCTGGCGGAGTCGGCCAATTTCAGCCGCGCCGCCGAGCGGATGACCGTTTCGCAGCCGGCGCTCAGCGCGGCGATCCGGCAGATCGAGGAGCATATGGGCCTGCGGCTGTTCGACCGCAGCACCCATCACGTCGCCCTGACCGAGGCCGGCGCGGCCTTCCTGCCCCACGCCCGCCGACTGCTGACGACCGCCGACAACGCCTTCGTGGACATGAACGACGCCGCTACGCGCGGCAAGGCGGTCGTGCGCATCGGCGCGATCCCCTCGGCGATCCCGGCGGCCGCCGACGCCGTGTCGCTGCTGGGCCGCACGCGCGCCGACCTCAGCCTGCACCTCAGCGACGGCAAGAGCGACGCCTTGATGACCGACCTGCGGTCCGGCGCGCTCGACCTCGTCATCGGCGTGCTGGGGCGGGTTGAGGAGGGGATCGACGCCAGCCTGATCATGGAAGACGAGATGATGCTGGCCGCGCCGGCGGACCATGCTCTCGCCGCGACGCCGTCCCTTCCCTGGAGCGCGCTGGAGGGCAGCGAGATCGTCCATTTCACCGGCGGCAGCATCGGCGAGCTGAGCTCGGCCGCCATGCGGCAGAACAACCTCTCGCCGTCCCAGCGCTTTCGTGTCGACCAGGTCGGATCGCTGTTTGGCCTGGTCGGCGCCGGCCTCGCCGTCGGTGTGATCCCTCGCCTCTATGCCCGAGGCTACGAGACCGACAAGATCAAGCTCGTCCCCCTGACCGGCCCGTCCATCCGGCGTAAGCTGATGTTGTTCCAGCGCGCCAAGCTGCGCCACGAGCACCCGAGCGCGTTCGAGCTGGGGACCGTCCTGGCCCCGGCCCTGAGCGCGATCCTCGCGCCATCGCAAACCTGACGGTCCGCTTGTCCACGAGACTCAGCCGCTAGCCTAGGCCGCGGACAAGGATGGCGTTCGCGACAGCGCTCGCGCCGCCTGCCGGCCGACGGCGAGAATGCGATCGGACATCTCGGCGTTGTCGGCGACGCGGGCCAGTTGCAGCGTGCCGATCATGGTCGCGAAGAACGCCAGCGCCATGCCCTCGGGGTCCTCGGCCTCGGGCGGCATATGGGCGGCGACCTGTTCGACCAGCGCCGTGGCGCGCGAGAAGTGGACCGCGCGCGTCTCCGGCGGCTCGCGGGCGAGCTCCGCGCCGAGGGCCGAGACCGCGCAGCCGATCCCCGGATTGTCGCGGTGTTCGGGCGAGAGATAGGTCGCGATGACTCCGTCGAGGCCCTCGGCGGCGAGGACCTCGGCCATCTGCTGGGCCTGCGTTTCCATGGCGGCGGCCAGGCTTTCGCGCACCAGTTCGGTCTTGGACTGGAAGTGCGGATAGAAGGCGCCGTTGGTCAGGCCGGCGTCCTGCATGACGCGCGCCAGCCCCGAGGCGGCGATGCCGTCGGCGCGAAACCGTTCCGAAGCCGCCTGCAGGATGCGCTGACGCGACGCGTCCCGGTGACCTTTTTCGTAGCGCATGTCCCGCCTCCAAGAATCCTATTGCATTATGAACATAATTGCACATTATGATCGTAATGCAAAGTGCAACGCCACTACGGCGCCCTTTGCCTACGGGAAGGCCCATGACCGCTCAACGCAAGAAGATCGCCCTGGTGACGGGGGCCTCCGCCGGCATCGGCCGCGCCATCGCCCAAACCCTGGCCGCCGCTGGATTCACCGTTTATGGCACGAGCCGCCGTCCCCTCGCCGATCCGCCCAAGGACGTACGCATGTTGACCTGCGACGTCACCGACGACGGGTCCGTCCAGGCGTTGATCGGCAAGATCCTGGCCGAAGCGGGCCAGATCGACCTGCTGGTCAATAACGCCGGGCTGGGCCTGATGGGCGGGGCCGAGGAAACCTCGATCCGCCAGGCCCAGGCCCTGTTCGACGTCAATCTGTTCGGCGTCATGCGGGTGATCAATGCGGTGCTGCCGTCAATGCGCGCGCGCCGCCAGGGACGCATACTCAACATCAGCTCCGTGCTCGGACTGATCCCCGCCCCCTATTCCGCCCACTACGCGGCCAGCAAGCACGCGCTGGAAGGCTATTCGGAGTCCCTCGACCACGAGGTTCGCGCCTTCAACATCCGCGTTTCGCTGATCGAGCCGGGCTATATCCGCAGCGCCTTTGATCAGAATGCCTTGCCGGCCGACTCGCCGATCGCCGTCTACGACCAGGCGCGGGCCGGTTTCCGGGCCCTGCTCGACGAGGTCATGCCGACCGCCGACCTGCCCGAAGTGGTGGCCAAGGTGGTCCGCGCCGCCGCCGTCGATCCTCAGCCGCGCCTGCGCTACCCGGCAGGTCAGCTGGCCAAGCAGATCTCGCTGCTGCGCCGGTTCGCGCCGGCCAAGGCCTTCGACAAGAGCCTGCGCAAGCAGATGCGTCTGCCCGCTTAGGCGCCCGAGTTACTCGCCCTCGCGAGCCGTCACGATCAAAGTCATTGGCCGGCGACGGCGGCGATTGGAGCACTGTCCACCATGAAGGCCTTCATCCTCGATCGATATGGCAAGAGCGCCGCTCTCCGCCTGGGTGACGCGCCCGAGCCGAAACTCGGGGAGGACGACATCCTGGTCGAGGTTTACGCGGCCGCGCTCAACCTGCTGGACTCGAAAATCCGCAATGGCGAGTTCAAGCCGATCCTGCCCTATCGTCCGCCCTTCATCCTGGGTCACGACGTGGCTGGCAAGGTCGTTCGCGTCGGCGCCAAGGTTCGCGGCTTCAAGCCGGGCGACGAGATCTATGCCCGGCCGCGAGATGGCCAGATCGGGACGTTCGCCGAGCTCATCGCCATCCATGAAGCGGACGCGGCGCTGAAGCCCCGGAATCTCAGCATGGAGGAAGCCGCCTCCATTCCCTTGGTCGGCCTGACGGCCTGGCAGGTGTTGGTCGAGCGCGCCAAGCTCCAGAAGGGTCAGAAGGTGCTGATCCAGGCGGGATCCGGCGGCGTCGGCGTCTTCGCCATCCAACTGGCCAAGCATCTCGGCGCCTCGGTCGCCACGACCACCAGCACGGCCAATGTCGGACTGGTCAAGAGCCTCGGGGCCGATGTGGTCGTCGACTACAAGAAGGACGACTTCGAGAAGGTCCTGTCCGGCTACGACGTCGTGCTCAACAGCCTGGATGGCCAGACGCTCGAGAAGTCGCTGGGCGTGCTCAAGCCCGGCGGCCAGCTGATTTCGATCTCGGGTCCGCCCGACCCTCGGTACGCCAAGGAGGCGGGCCTCAATGGGGTCCTCCAACTGGTCATGGGGTTCCTGAGCCGCGGCATCCGCAAGAAGGCCAAGGCGCGGCAGGCCAGCTACGCGTTCCTGTTCATGCGCGCCGATGGTCAGCAGCTCAGCCAAATCACCACCTTGATCGAGGCCGGGGTCATCCGGCCCGTCGTGGATCGCATCTTCCCGTTCCAGGCGCTCAACGAGGCGATGGCCTATGTCGAGTCCGGGCGGGCCAGGGGCAAGGTCGTCCTCAAGGTGAAATGACCGCGTGGCGGGCCCTTAGCCTAGGTCCGCTGCCGTCCGTACCCTACGTTCTTGACCACCTCATGCGCGTCATAGGCGTCGCGGTCCTTGGGAACCGATCCCTTGCCGAACACCACCTCGATCGAGCGGGAATAGGCCGGACCCGGGCCGAGGTTGAAGCTGGTGCCGACGCCCAGTCCGACGCCGGTATGGCGGCCGAAACTGGCCGAGCCGCCGCCGACGGACATCCGGGGACCGCGATCGTAGCCGCTGGCCGTGGTCGCGCGGTCGGCGATCCGGAACCAGTCGTAGCCGTCCCGCAAGGCCAGCTCGGCCGCGCGCAGCAGGGCGTAGTCGGCGACCTGGGCCTCCGGCGCGCCGGGGCCGCCCTGGAAGGTGACGCGATAGCGCCCGGCTTCCAGGCGATATTCGGAATAGCCGACGTCGTTGGGGGCGCCTTGCTGGGCGCGATAGACGGTCGGGGCGGTGGCGCAGCCGGCCAGCAACAGGCCCGAAAGGCCGATGGCGACGATGGGGGCGATCAGGGATTTGGCGATCTTCATGGCGTGCCTCTTCAGACCTGTTCAACGGCCTCGGAACCGGGCTGTTCCGGAACCGGCAGGTCCAAGGCCTTGAGCATCATCACGAAATCGGTCGGAAGCGGGGCCATGACCTTGCGCTCGCCGCCCAGCGGGTGCGGGAAGGTCAGGCGGGCGGCGTGCAGCATCAGGCGCGGCACGGCCACGCCGCCCAGCATCAGCGCCCCGCCATAGCGGCTGTCGCCGGCCAGCGGCCGACCAATCGAAGCCATATGAACTCGCAGCTGGTGCATGCGGCCGGTGTCGGGCGACAGCTCGACCAGCGCCGCCGTGGCGTTGTGGGCCAGGGTGCGATAGCGGCTGCGGGCGGTCTCGGCGTCCGGATGGTCGGGCGCGCAGACCCGCATATAGGCCTCGCGGCCGATCGACTCCCGGCGCAGCGGGCTGTCGATCATGCCGCCCTTCGGCTCGGGTGCGCCCGGCGCGACAATGGCCAGGTAGCTTTTGCGGAACCGCTTGGCCATCAAGGCCTCGCCCAGGAAGGCCGCGCCCGGCTTGGTCTTGGCTGTCAGGATTACACCGGAGGTGTCGCGGTCCAGGCGGTGGATCAGCCGAGGCCGGGACCGGCCCGGCCGCGCGAACGCCCACAGCAGGTCGTCCAGCGTATGGGCCTTGATCCGGCCGCCCTGGCTGGAGAGGCCCGCCGGCTTGTCCAGCACAATGATCGCCTCATCCTCGTACAGCACCCAAGACCGCGCCTGCTCGATCTCGTCGGGCGTCAGGTCGATAGGGGTGTCAGAGGCCTTGGGTTTCGGCTGGGCGGGAGGACGGCGCGTCTTCCCGGAAGGCGGTCTATTCAGCGGAGTGCTCACGATGAGGGGCTTGGCGTTCGTCGAGCTCGCGCTTGAGGAACTCCCCTAAACGCCAACAGCGATCCAGATCGGCCTTAGGTGTAAAGCATCACGTCGAACGGCGTCATGACTTTTCTCCGTGAGACGCAATGGGCCGTGGAGACCCACGCGAGCGCCGCCCTTGGCGCGGTCCCCAGAACCTGACATTCGGTGGACGGGTTCTATCGCCCGTGAGAATCGATCGAACAGATGCTTGCCGCCGGACCGCTCCTGCTCGCCGCGCTCTTGGCGGCCGCGCCCCAAACCCCATCACCCCGTCTCGATGTCGCCTTTGGAACCGATCCTGCGCCCCGTCACGCCAGCTCGGGGGCCGTGGCCTATTCGGCTCAGACGGGCTTTGGGGTCGAGGGCGCGATGCCCGTCGTCGAGTCCCATAGCGCCGGCAAGACTCCCTTCCTCTTCTCGGTCGCGGTCCCCGAGGGCAACTACAAGGTGACGGTCACATTCGGCGGCGACACGGCCTCGGACACCACCGTCAAGGTCGAGCTGAGACGTCTGATGCTCGAACGGATCGCGGTTCGGGCGGGCCGATCTGCGACGAGAACCTTCATCGTCAATATTCGTACGCCGGCCTATCCCGGCGGCGCGGTGAAACTGAAGCCGCGCGAGGCCGTGCAGGAGGCGCGGGCCTGGGACGATCGTCTGACGCTCGAGTTCGACGGGACGCCGGCGGTGCGGGCTTTGAAGATCGAGCCGGTGGACGTGCCGACGATCTATGTCCTGGGCGACTCGACGGTGGCGGATCAACCGGGCGAGCCCTACGCGTCCTGGGGCCAGATGCTGCCGCGCTTCTTCAAGCCGTCGGTGGCGGTCGCCAACCACGCCGAGTCGGGCGAGTCCACCTTCTCGGCGGTCATCGCCAACCGGTTCGAGAAGATCGCCGCGCAGATCCGGCCCGGCGACTATTTCCTCGTCCAGTTCGGTCACAACGATCAGAAGTCCAAAGACCCCGACGCGCAGCAGAAGTTCAAGGCCAACTTGGTGGCGTGGGCGCAGCGGGTAAAGGCCAAGGGCGCCACGCCGGTGATCGTGACCCCGATGTTCCGCAACAGATTCGACGGCGATCAGGCGGTGGACACCGCGGGCCCATTTCCGCAGCTGGCGCGCGAGGCCGCCGCAGAATCGGGCGCGCTGCTGATCGATCTCCACGCCCAGAGCAAGGCGCTCTACGAGGCCATGGGCCCGACGAGCGTCGACGCCCTCTTCATGCACAACGCCGACTTCTCCGTGAAGGACGGCTCGCATCACGGGCCCTATGGCGCCTACGAGCTGGCCAAGATCGTTGTCCAGGGCCTGCGCGACGCCAAGGCTCCGATCGCCCGCGCCATCGTGGATGATCTGCCGCCCTACGATCCCCGCGAGCCCATGCGGGAAAGTGCGTTCAAGGTCCCACGCAGTATTATCGCGGCCGAGGAACGCCCGCTGGGCGTCAATCAGCCCTAGGGACCTCGCCGACCCGACAATCCTGGCGCGTTCGCAATATCTCGGCTCGCAAGAAGGTCGACGCCATCTCTCGATCCGTAGCCATCGCCTAAACCATACGTTGCCGAACTCAAGTCAAGGTTCGGAACTCGGTCATTCATCGTACTTATGGACCTTCACCGTTACTTGGCGCAGAACGGTGCGACGTCGATGCCACCTTGGTGTCCTACGGTGGGCTGGAGTGGAGTCGGAACGACATGGAGGGAGGCAAACGCCAACCACCTCGGCTGAGCGACATCGCGTCGCGCCTTGGGCTCAGCAAGGCGGCCATTTCGAAGGCGTTGCGGGACTCCCCCGATATTTCGCCATCGACGCGCGAACGCGTGAAGCTGGCGGCCCACGAGATGGGCTATCTGCCCAACTTTCTCGCCCGGTCGCTGACGACGGGATCCAAGGTCTTCGGGGTGGTTATCCCCAAGGTCCAGCACACCTTCTTCGCCGCGGTGCTGGCGGGCATCAACAGCGCGGTGGCCGCGCGCGATTTCGAGATGGTGCTGGGGATCTCCGGAGAAGATCCGATCGTCGAGCGCCGGCACGTCGAAACCTTCCTGTCCATGCGCGCCGCCGCTCTTCTGATCTCGGTGACGGAACACACCCGGGCGCTGGACGAGCAGCTGTGTCGGTCGGCGGCCGACAATGGCGTCCCCATTGTCTTCTTCGACCGCGTGCCGACCAACACTGGCGGCGTGAAGCGCGTGGTGATGGACGACTTTGGCGGCGCGAAGGCCGCGGTCGCCGCCAGCATCGCCCACGGCTATCGGCGCGTCGCTCACCTAGCGGGTTCGAGCGTGACCAACATCGGCCGCGACCGGCGCGCCGGCTACGAGGCGGCGCTGCGGGAAGCCGGTATCGCGCCGCGCAACGAGTGGATCATCGAAAGTCGTTTCGACGAGCAGGCGGGGTTCGACGGCTTTCAGAAGCTGTGGGCGCAGTCGGAACGACCTGACGCCCTGTTCTGCGCCTCGTTCCCCGTGGCGTTGGGCGCGATCCACGCCCTGAAGGTCCACGCGCCCGAGCACCTGAACAAGATCGTCATCATCTTCTTCGGTCTGGGCGACATCGTCCATCTGCTGGACATCCAATATATCTGCGTCGTTCAGCCCGCCGTCGAAATGGGCCGGGCGGCCGCGGACATGGCCTTCACGGCGCTGGCGGACACTCAAGGCGCGACGGAGCAGATCCTGGATCTGGAGATCGTCTGCGCCGTCAAGCCGCGCACCGCGACCTAGCTCCCCCTCGAAGAATTGACGCAATCGAGTTAACCGGTTAAGTCAAAATCATCAGGTCATCAGACAACAGTAACGATCGGCGGCTTCGGCGCACGATCGCGGACAGCTTCCGGTTTCCATGCAAGTTGCGATCGCCCCGCCTGCCGTCGACCCGGTCCCAGAGGTTTCCGCGCCCGTCGAGGCGGCCGGCAAGCCGGAGCGGTCCAGCCAGACCCTCACGCGGGCCTTGGATATTCTGGACGCCGTTCGCGGCGGTCCGATCAGCCTGCCCGACCTCGAGCGCCAGCTCGGGCTGAGCCGCAGCACGGTCCATCGCCTGGCTACTGCCCTGGTCGAACGCCGACTTCTGAGCCATGACCATCGGAAAGGCTATCGGCTTGGGGCAAGGCTCATGGATCTGGGCTTCCTGGCGCACGAGGCGACCGATCTGGCGACCGTGGCGCAGCCGACGCTGGACGCCATCAGCCAGCGCACGGACGACGCCACCAATCTCGCCATCCGCGATGGTGACGACGTGGTCTATATCGCCCGGTCCGCCAGCCGCCGGCGTGTCGTGGTTCGCCATCGGATCGGCGATCGCAACCGCGTCGCGGACACGGCCCTGGGCCGCGCGCTGCTGCTGGACGCGCCTGCGGACGTGTGGGCCGAATACTTCCCGCTCGAGGAACTGAAGCCCGCGATCGAAGACCGCTTCACCCGACACGTCGATGCGGACGGTGATCGCATATGCTGCATCGCCTCGCCCATTCGAGACGCCAGCGGCGCGATCGTCGCCGCCCTGAGCCTTTCCAGCATTCCGCAGTACATGACTCCGGAGCGCTTGGAACAAGCCGGCCGATACGTCATCGAAGGCGCCGACACGATCAGCCGCCAGCTTGGCTGGGGCTGGAAGATCTGACCTGTGCCGGAGCGCCGATCGGTCGCTCTCGAGCTTTCTGATTGGACGCCAAGCCATGTCTCTCCATCGCCGAACGCGCCGTTGGGTCACCGCTTCGCTGATCGCCGCGCCGTTGTTGACCGTCCGCGCCCAGGCCTCCACCAAGCGCACGCGGTCGGCGTCGATCATCGTTTTTGGCGCGAAGGCCGATGGGGCCACCCTGAACACTCAGGCGATCCAGTCGGCAATCGATCATCTCGCGGCGCGGGGCGGCGGCACGGTGACGGCGCCCGCTGGCGTCTTCGTCAGCGGCGCGCTGTTCTTCAAGCCCGGGGTCAATCTGCATCTCGCCAAGGGCGCGGTGCTGAAGTGCACGACCGACATGGCGAACTTCCCCCGCCAGCGCACGCGCATCGAGGGGCATTTCGAGGCGAGCTTCACGCCGGCCTTGATCAATGTCGACGGCTGTGACGGCTTCTCCTTGACCGGCGAAGGTGTCCTCGACGGCTCGGGCCGCCCGATCTGGGACCTGTTCTGGAAGCTGCGCGCCGCCGCGCCCGATCCGTCCAACTTCCCCAATGTGGGACTTGATCGCGCTCGGCTGGCGCTGATCCAGAACTCCAAGCGCGTGACCATCGACGGAGTGACGTTCAAGGACTCCCAGTTCTGGAACCTGCATCTCTACAAGTGCCAGGACGTGCTGGTTCGCAATGCCCGCTTCGAGGTTCCCGACGACGTCAAGCAGGCCCCGAGCACCGATGGCGTCGACCTCGACAGCTGCCAGCGCGTGACCATCGACGGCTGCTATTTCTCGGTGACCGACGATTGCATCGCCGCCAAGGGCTCGAAGGGTCCCTTGGCGCTCGAGGATAAGGACAGCCCGCCGGTCGAGCACATACGCGTCCGCAACTGCCACTTCCGGCGGGGCCATCAGGCCTTCTCCTGCGGCAGCGAAGCGACGATCGTGCGCGACGTGGTCATCGAGAACAGCCGCGTCACCGGCCAGATGAACTTCCTGATGCTGAAGTTGCGACCCGACACCCCGCAGCTCTACGAGGACATCCACGTGCGCGGCGTCACGTTCGACAACGCCGCCGGTCGGATCGTCTTCATCGCCCCCTGGTCGCAGTACAAGGATCTGAAGGGCCATGCGCCGCCGCGGTCGACCGTGCGCGACGTGACGTTCTCGGGCCTGAAGGGACGGTTCGGATCGTTCGGCTCGATCCGCCCCAACCCCGGACAGACCACGATCCGTGACCTCCGGTTCAAGGACATCGATCTCCAGCTGGCGCAAGGCGCGTTGGAGGCCTCGGGCGTCACGGGACTGACCTTCGACAAGGTCGTGGTCAACGGCCAGCCGGCGATCGCGCCGCTTCCCTAACCTGTCGTGTCGCCCGGCCTTCGAGACACCCGTCTCTAGGCTGGGCCGAACCGAAGTGTCGGCGCGTTGAGCAAGCCCGAGGGCAGCGGCGTCAGCTCGCTCATGTTCTGCGGCTGGAAGCGATCGCCATAGGCGGCGCGCAGGGCCGTGTAGTCCGTAGGCGGACGGCCAGCCAGGCTGTTGATCGCGGTGTTGTAGACGCGGATCTCCAGCCGGTTGCGGCCGGGCTTCAGGAGGGGCTTCAGGTCCAGCCGGAACGGCGCGCACCAGATGGCGCCGGCGCGTTGGCCGTTGACGAACACCTCGGCCGCGTCTCGGACCGGCGCGTCGTACTGAGCGTAGTAGCCGGGTCCCTTGCGCTCGTTCGCGACGCCCGAGGCGCCCTGACCAAGATCGAGGACGATCGCGGGCGAAGCCAAATCCACCGCCGTCAGATCCAGGTCGCGGCTGTAGGTTCCTTGGCCGGAATAGTGCCGCATCGACGGATCGTCCGTCCACGAGCCGAAGGCCCGCACCGGGACCTCGCGCCGCCTGTCCCCCAGCTTCAAACGCCAGCCGCCGGACAGGGGCAGCTCGCGCTCCGTCCTGGACGCTTGGCGCGGAGCGCTCGACGTGACGAGGTCACGACCGAAGACAAAGACCCGCGACTCGAACGGCGCGAGGCGGATCGGATCGCCCGCTTGGAAACCGTCGATCGCGCCCGTCACCGGATCCCAGGCCTGCCCGGCCTGATCGGAGGCGGCGAAGATAAATGGCGCGGTGATCGGGGCGTTGGTGGTGTTGGCGACGAAATAGAGGTCCCCGCCCGCCAGGCGGCGGTGGACATAGCCGACGCCCTTGGGCGCGCTGGCCAGGTCGGGCGGCAGGAAACTTCCAAGCGTACGGACCAGCCCGACTTCATCGGTGACGACCGCGCTTTTGACCTTTCCGCCAAACAGTGACGCCGATAGGTCCGCCACGCGTCGGCTCAGGGCTTCGGCGTCCCTCAGGCCCGGGGCCTGGGACGGCGGCGCGCCGACCGAAACGACAACACCGCCGCCGGCCGCGAAGGCGCGGATACGGTCGTAGACGTCCGGCGCGATCCGCTCGATATGCGGCAGCAGCAGGACCTTGTAGCGGACGCCCCGACGCAGCACCGCGTCGCCGTCGATCAGGTCGAAGTTGTAGCCGCCGTCGAGCAGGCCATCGAGAATGGCGGCCGGGAAGGTCTTGCGCAGCTCGTCGTTGATCGAAACGTCCTTGCCGGGCCTGGCGCCCGACATGATGTCCTCGGTGGGTATGTAGAGAGCGACGTCGGCGACGTTCTCGCCCTGGCGCAGCAGATGGCTGAGGCGCTGAAGGTACAGGTTCACGTCCCGCATCACCGGCCACCAAGGATTGTGGTCGTTAAACACGGCGGCGGCGTAGAGGGCCCAGCCGGGCTTGGGAACCTTGGGCGGCGAATAGGGCCAACCGTGGACGATGAACTGGTTGACGCCCTGCAGCATCAGCACGTCGGCCTCGGCCTTGATGTCGAGCGGCGTGGCCCGGAAGGCGCCCTTGTGCAGCCAGGTGAAGCTCTCCGCCGAGGTCACCGTCCGGCCGTACAGGTG
Source organism: Caulobacter sp. P4_E5 (assembly GCF_056401555.1). Classification (NCBI taxonomy): domain Bacteria; kingdom Pseudomonadati; phylum Pseudomonadota; class Alphaproteobacteria; order Caulobacterales; family Caulobacteraceae; genus Caulobacter; species Caulobacter sp. P4_E5. The sequence continues at coordinate 6,570 of NZ_JBFUJD010000077.1, read as the reverse complement.
GTTGGCCGAGCTGGCCCAGCGGGTCGAGGTCGCCAGACGCCAGTCGGCCCCCTCCCCCTCGGCCAGGTCGACCAGGCGGTTGGACGACAGGGTCACGGCCGGGATGCCGTAGGTTTGCGACCGGAACAGGGTCTGGCGAGTCTTGGCCCAGGCGCTCACCTGGGACAGGTAGCGCTCGTTGACCAGCTCCGAGAGGGTCAGGCCCCAGTCGTAGCGGACACCGGCGGAGCGCTCGGCGTCGTGGAACAGGCTCAGCAGATGCGGCGCCAGATCATAGCCGCGACGCACCTTGAACTCGGCTAGCAGATCGTCGGTCCAGTTGGCGCCGTAGACCTCGAGGCTGTCGCTGAAGATCGCGTGGGGACGAGCGTCGCCAAACGCCGCCAGCAGCGGCTCGCCCACGGTGTCGAGGTGCTTTCGGACGGCCCGGGCGCTCAGGTGGTCAAGCACGAAGCCCTCGGAACCGACCGTGGAGCGCTTGACCTGCTGGCGGGTGCGGGCCTGGAGGATCAGGTAGAGCGTCCGATCCGCCGAGTCCTTGGCGAACACCGCGCGCGATCCGGTGATTTCGACAGTCTTGGCGTCGGCGGGCGAGACACCGACGAAGGCGGCGACATAGCGCTGGCCGGGCTGGAGCGCCGGCAGCTCGACCGCCTCGACCCCGGCGGGCGCGGGCAGATCCTGCTTGATGACGCGCGAGGCGGCGTCCTCGGGCCCGATGTGCGGGCCGCCGAAGGGCCAGCCGGAGCCCAGGGTCAGGTCGGCCCGCATCCCCTCCTCGCGCCCCGTCCGGGCCGCGACCGAGACCATGTCGAGGAAGTCCTTCGACAGGTACGGCTTGTTGCGGATGCCGAGCTTGGGATCGTCCAGCGACAGCGGATAGACGGGCTGGATCTCGAACCCGCCAAAGCCGCCGGCCTTCATCGCCTGGATCTCGCGGACGATCTCGTCGGCCTCGACCGCGCCGCCGAACCACCACCAGCGGGCCATGGGTCGAGCGTCGGCGGGCGGCTGGACGAACCCGGCGGCCAGTTGCACCAGCCCCGGCCAATYCGCCGCCCCTKCGGGCATGGCGGTCAGCAGGCCCAGCGCGCTGGCGCCGAGCAGGACTCCGCGGCGTGACGCCCCTGTTGCCCGCATGGTCGCTCGTACTCCAAGGGCCCGGCCCAGATGAGGCCGGACCCCTCCGATCAGCTTAGAACGTGGCGATCAGGCCGACATAGTAGCGGCGGCCCATATAGGTGGTGTCGAAGACATAGGGCGTGCCGTTGCCGATGTTGCGGTACTCATCCGGCGTGAAGCGCGAGAGGCTGTCGTCGAGCAGGTTCTTGCCCTCGGCGAACAGCTGGATCCGCTTGGTCACCTTGTACGAGGCGCGCGCGTCCAGCGACTTGGTGCCGATCTTGAAGATCGGCGTGACCATTTTGAAGTAGGACGTCGTGGTCCCGCCACTGATGGCCGGCACGCGGTTGAGGCCCGCCGATTCCGTGCGGTCGTAGTAGAGGTCGCGGCGCTGATAGGCCACGCGCGCGTTCAGGCGGCCGTCGTCGTACCAGAGGTTCAGGTTGTAGGTGAAGTCGGACTGCTTGGACGGCGGCAGGGCCTTGCCCGTAATCAGGTCGATCTGGGTATTGGTCTCGTTCGATTTGTTCCGAGCGTAGTTGAAGCCAGCGCCGGTGTACTTCAAGCGCCAGGGCAGGAAGGTGAAGGCGGTCCGACCGGCCACCTCGAACCCCTTCTGCTTCAGGCCGCTGGGGCCGTCCTTGAAAGTGGTGACGCTGTAGAGCTCGCCGTCGATCTCGTAGTCGTTGATGTTCGTGGTGTCCGGATAGCCCGACTTCACGTCGATCGCGAAGAGACCCACGCTCAGCTGGGTGTCGCGGTTCGGATACCATTCCGCCGACAGGTTCTGGGTCGTGGCGGCATAGCCCTTCAGCTCCGGATTGCCGATTTTGCTCGTGCAGTTATTGACCGCGTCGCCCCGGATCAGGCCGGCCGAGTCCTCGTCATTCGTGCTCGGATCGTTGAACTGGCTGGGATACTGGCTGATCAGCTTTTCGATGGCCGCGCGGGTCGTCGCGTCCATCTTGCTGCAGGTCGCCGCCGAGTTGCCGGTCAGTTCCGTCATTTTTGGCCGCGCCCGCTGCTTGGCGATCGAGTAGCGCACCACGAACTGATCCTCGATCGGCCACAGCGCCAGGTTTAAGCTGGGCAGGAAATCGGTGGACTTCCGGTTGATGTCTTTCACCTGCCGCGAGACGAAGGTGCTGGTGATCACCTTATTCGGATCGACGGTCCGGCCGGCGTTGAGGTCCGCCAGGATCGCCGGGTCGATCGTCAGGTTGTTGATGACGATCGACGGCTGGGCCGTCACCTCGATCTGCTGGTAGCGCACCCCGAAGTTGCCCATCAGCGGCATCCCGGCCAAGCGCGTCTCGAAGTCCATCATGGCGTAGGCCGAGGTGGTCTTCTCGTTGGTCGAGTACGACGGGCGCTTGTAGGTCTTCCCGTCCGAGGCCAGGCAGCTGTAGAGGCAGTCGGGATTGTGGCGGCTAAGGTCGGCGTACTGCCCCAGCTCCTTGAAGAAGGTCTGGAAGTCGTAGGCCGACCAGGTGTCCAGCAGGTTGCCGCGCCCCGGCAGGCCGCCGAAGAACTGCCCGCCCGGAACGTCTTGCAGGCTGTTCTTGATCAGCGACTGATATTGGTCCTGGGTGAGGGTGTAGGTGCGGTACTGCTGATCCTTGACCGTCGTACTGGGACGATTGGCCGTGCCGAACACGCAGGGCGCCGAGGCGGGGGCCGCGGACGGGACGCAGTATTGGACGAGATCCAGCGCCCGCGCACGATACAGGGTCACGCCCGGCGAGAGGTCGAAACTGTCCTCCCGCCGGGTGTTGTTGTCATGGTCCCGGTGCTGAAGGCCGAACTTGATGTCCTGGACGGGACCGAAGTGGTCGAACTCCCGCGTGACGTCGACCTGGTAGTTCAGCTCCGAGCTCTTGTCCGCGAACGGGGTGTATTCCAGCTGCGAGGTGGCGCTCAGGCCATTGGCGCCCAGGACGGGATAGTAGGCGGCGGGACTGGTCAGATCGACCGACGAGGGGACCGACATGGTCCACAGGCCGTTCTGCGGCACCATCTTGAACGTCGCTGACGGGATCGAGGCGACGAAGCTGAAGGCCTCGTCCTCACGCGTACCCTTGGCCAGACCGTATTGCGCGCGGGCCTTGACGATCCACTTGCCCCTGTTGAAGTCCGCGCCGGCCTGCAGGTAGTGCTGCTGGTCGCGCCGCTCGGTATAGCGGTCCTGCGAGGTCCAGTTCAGGGTCGTCGAGCCGTTGCCCCGGATCAGGTCGTATTGCGTCACATAGTGGTTCGGATTGACCACGACGTTGCGCATGCTGGTCGTCAGGACGCCAGCCGTGCTGGTCGTCCCCGTGGGGCTGGCGACGCTGAGATTGAAGGAGTCGGAGTTCTGATAGTTGAGGTTGGGGTTGTACGAGGCGAAGACGACCAGGTCGTCATTGACCCGGAAGTCGGCCCGGAATTGCGCCGAATAACGCTTGTCGATCCGGACGCCCCGGCTGAAACGCACTAGCGACGGGACGAGGTCCTCGAACTGCGCGTAGCAGTTCAGGCGCGAGTCTGTCTGAGTGCCCGTCGGCGCTGGCAAGGTCGCGCAGCCGGCCTTGCTGGTGATGGCCGCCGCGATCGGATCGTACGGGGTGGTGAAGGTCTTCGACGGAGAGTTGTCGTGGTCGCCCAGCGGAATGTAGCCGGCCTGTTTGTCCGAGACCCGCGCGGTGTCGATGACCGTGCGCGCGTCGTCATAGGTGAAGTTGACGAGGATCCCGAGGCGATCGTCGAAGAACTTACGGGTGGCGAAGGCGCTGATGCGCGGTGACCACTTCTTTTCCAGCGAGTTGTTCTGATACTGGACGTTCAGCTTGACCAASGGCTTGGAAAAATCCAGGCCGCTGCGCTGTTCGATCTTCACCGTGCCGCCGACGCCGCCGGGCGTCATGTCGGCGGTTTGGCCCTTGATCACGTCCACGCTCTTGATCAGGTCCGACGACATGTCGCCGAGGCCAGTGACGGCCCGGCCGCCTTGATCGCTTGTTGAAAGCATCGACATGCCGTCGACCTCGACGCGCACCAGATCCGCGCCCTGGCCGCGGATGGAGAAGCCGCCCTGCTGGCCATCGTCGGCGATATCCAGCGCGACGCCGGCGATACGGGCGACGGCTTCGCCGACGTTCTTGTCGGGGAAGTTGCCGATGTCGTCCGCGACGATCGAGTCCTGGTTCGTCGCCGCGCGTTTCTTGCGCTGGATCGCCGACTGCTCGGCCTTGCGCGCGCCGACCACGACGATCTCTTCGACCTGCGCGGTGGCGGTCGGTTCGGCGCTGGCGCTCTGAGCGCGAACGGCGCTCGCGGCCCCGGCGGCCAGCGCGAGGATCGACGCGCCGACCATCAGCCGCATGGCGACCGCATCTTTAGTGTTCGAAATTTTCATGGTTCCCTGCCCCGGTATTTCCAGCCCTAGTCTTTTGTCTTTTCTCAGCCCGCCCTCGCTCATGTGAGGGTTGGCTCGCGGGCGGCTGATTGTTTTTGTCTTAGCCAGCCCGCGTATGTCGTCGTTCTTTTAAGGGTTGGCCGGCGCCCATTGTGCATAGGCGTCCACCGCCTTTTGCGGGCCGGCCGAATACCAGGAGTATCCGTTGCGGCGCCCCTTGGAGATCTCATTCACGTCGTCGTGGATGGTCTTGCCCCAGTCGCCGAAGATCGGCTGACCGGTGCGAATGTCGTAATTGCGCGACCAAATCGGGCCCGCGCCGGGCTGATCGATCAGCTTGCGGCCTTCGTCCTCGCTGGCCTTGGTGAAGGCCTTGCCGTAGACGGCGTGAGCCTTGAGCCAGGCCACCCCGGCATGGACCGCGCCCTTCACTTCGGGCGTCGGCTTCGGCTGGCGCATCAGGAACAGCAGGATGTCGGTGCTCTCGGCGCTGGCCAGCGAGCGCATCTCATAGTCGCGCGCAGAGCTCGGCTTCAGCGTCAACGGATCGACCTGCTGCGGCCAGACGGTCTTCTTGCCGTCGACGACGACCTGGGCGTCGAGGATCGGCCGGATGGCCCGGGCCGACGCCGCGCCGGCCATCTTGCGCAAGGCCGGCGGCGCGAAGGCGAAGCCTTCCTTGGCTTCGGCGACATCCTCCAGGATCATCGCCGCCTCGGCCACGGCGTTGTCGTTGAACGTCACCGCGTCATGGAAGCCGCCTTCGATCGGATAGATCTGCGGCCAGCCGCCGTTGGGATACCGGGCGGCCAAGAGGTAGTTGACGCCCTTGATGATGCTGGCGCGGTAGGCGTCGCCGTCCTTGCCGGGCAATTGCTGCTGCACCTTGGCCAGGAACCGCATCTCGGTGGTGGTCGCGCCGTTGTCGAGCGTGCCCACGAAGGTCCAGAACCGGTCGACCGGCGCATCGAAACTGTCGTCGAGCGCCATATGCTCGGCGTTGTTGGCGAACCGCTGGCCCTTCAGGCGCGGCGCCTTGGTGCGATCCTGGTTCTTGCTCCACCCGCCGGCTGGGGTCTGGAAGCTGACGATGGTGTCGGCGATGGCGCGCGCTTCCGGACTGGCGTACCAGGCCGCGTCCTTGTCGAGCGGCATGTGGCCGCTGCCGGCCTCGGGCGGCGGCGGCGGCGTCTGTCCTGGTGCGAGTTCGGCCGCCAGAGCCGCGCGATCCCGCTGCATCTGGGCTTGCGAGCGCTTGATGTAATCGGCCCAGGCCGCGCGCCGCGACGCCGGCAGCTCCGAAAGCCGCTCGATCGTCAATGAGCGGGCGGGCTCGTTCTTTCCGATCACCGCGGCATGGACGAAACCCGGCGCCAGCGCCAGCGCGATCACGCCCGACAGCACCGTCCAACGTGCAAGTCGAGCGCGGTCGACGATTACATTGGCGACCTCGCCAATTGGATCGTTCTTCTTCGTCACTTCCTACCCCATCGAATCTGTTCGCGAATTACGCTCGCAAACACTGATCGAAGCTGCCGCTGATCGCCCCTACGCGGTAGGCGTCTCGAGGCCTTCACAGGACACCCAGCCTCGGCCACGCCGTCGCCGACCTAACTATTTGAGGGCACAGAACCGATTTGTCCCGCACAAGTCAACCGGTTAAGGTGCGGCACTCCGCAAGTTTGGTTTCACCAATTTTTATATATGAACGAGCGTTCCGTGATAATTCTGCCGGGACATCTGACAAGAAAGCTGTTTATTTACAACGCATAACGAGCCGCCCCAGCTTGACCCGGCGGGTTCCATTAAACCCTCAATTGGTCATGTTGATTTTCTCAAGAGGCCGAGGTCAATTTCGACCGCGAGCGCCCTGGCCTAACCACTCGCGCGCCAACAGCGCCGAGGCGCGCGCCCTTGTCGGAAGGCGTGAACTGCGGGGCGGCGCCCGCAAACGTCCCACAATTTGGGAAGCTTCAGTGAATGATAACGCTGTCATTCAGTATTCCGCTCGGCGCGAACCGATTTCACGAAGCTTTGGCGTGAACCGACAGCGC